>CALDSS010000019.1 GCA_937924495.1 uncultured Saprospiraceae bacterium | reverse complement strand
TAAGAATTCATGATTTCGCGAAAGTGAGAAAATTTTATTCTGAATAAGGCAAAAACCACAGTCGATGCCTTAGCATCAACGAGGATTTTTAACGCAATTCAGGATAAAATTTGCCGCTTGCAGCCAATCAATGAGTTTTTAAACAACTTCCCTTAAAGTAAATTGCTGCAGCTCCTACCAAGGCAAACCAAAACAATGTAATTCTCCTTACTAAGCTCATTAATTGTTCTTTGTCGTGATAAATTGAGAGAAAGCCATAAAGAGATCACGCACCATGAAATACAGAAAGCAGCCATTTTAATAGGACTTTTATGATTAAATTTAAAAATCAGCCAATAGACTAAGCACAGTCCAATTGTTACGCTAAAGAAGAGTAGAGTGAAATCTGTAATTTTTATCAGCATGCTTTTTGATTGAATAGGGAAGATATGAAATACTGATTTGTAAAACTCCTATCTTTGCAATCGAATGAATAAGTACATCTGCATACACGGCCATTTTTATCAGCCGCCGAGAGAAAACGCTTGGATTGATGCCATTGAGCAACAGTCCAGCGCAGGCGAACCATATCATGATTGGAACGAACGTATTAATGTGGAATCGTATCGATCCAATGCGAATGCGCGATTATTGGATTCACAGAAATTGATTCGTCGCATTTCAAATAATTATGAATACATCAGTTTCAATTTTGGGCCAACCTTGCTTTCTTGGTTAGAAAAATTTGATATTGATACCTATCAAAAAATCATTGCCGCCGATAAAAAAAGTGTCCAAGCGAGAGGACACGGAAATGCTTTGGCGCAGGTATATAATCACATCATTCAGCCACTCGCTAATCCTCGCGACAATGAAACCCAAATCATTTGGGGGCTTAAAGATTTTGAGTATCGTTTTGGCCGAAAGGCCGAAGGAATCTGGTTGGCTGAAACAGCAGTTGACACCCAAACATTGGAGTTCTTAGCTGAAAATGAGGTAAAATTCACAGTGCTTTCTCCCAATCAAGTTAAATCAGTAAGAACGGATTCTGATGCGGAGTGGGAGCCAAAAGATTATCATTCTATCGATACGCGTCGTGCCTATCGGTGCAATTTGCCTTCCGGCAAAACGATAGATTTATTCTATTATGATGGTAATACAGCAAAAGACGTTGCTTTTAATCGGTTGTTGAATAGCGGACAAGTGCTTGGAGACCGATTGCTCCAACCATTTGATGGTGAAAATCAGTTGGTACACATCGCTACAGACGGCGAATCCTATGGCCATCACCACAAGTTTGGTGAAATGGCTTTGGCTTATGCCCTCGAATATTTGCAACAAAAGGATGGGGTAGAATTGACCAATTATGCTACTTTTTTAGAGCAGTTTCCTGCAAAATGGGAAACCCAAATTCATGAAAAAAGTAGTTGGAGTTGTGCGCATGGGGTAGAGCGATGGAGATCAGATTGTGGATGTCATACTGGTGGAGAAGCTGGATGGAATCAAGAATGGCGAGCACCGTTGAGAGCAGCTTTTGATTATTTAAGAGATGAATTGATACCGCTATTTGAAAAGGAATCGAAAGGACTTTTGAAAGATCCTTGGGCAGCAAGAAATGCTTATGTGGATGTACTTATTGATTCTAAAAACATTGACTCTTTTTTGAACGACCATCAGGCAAAAGAACTGGCGCCAGATGAAAAGACAAAGGCATTGCAGTTGCTCGAAATGCAAAAACTCTCCATGTTCATGTACACAAGTTGTGGTTGGTTTTTCAATGAAGTTTCGGGCATAGAAACGGTTCAAATTTTACAATACGCAGATAAAGCGATTCATCTTGCCAATAATTTTTCAAATACTAATTTTGAGAAACAATTTTTAGTTAAACTCAAAGAGACTCCAAGTAATATTTTCCAAGATACCAAGCAGATTTTTGAAAAAGAGGTGGCTTCTCGCCGAATGTCACAAGAGGAAGTGGTTTGGAATATTTTGGTGAAATCTATCTTGAAAGATGAAAGTTCAGCTACCTTATTTGGGTATCACTTTGAGTTCCAAGACATTAATCAAAGAGGGGAGGGAGAAAATAAGTTGTGGTTTGGAAATATCAATTTAACCAGTATTTCAACGCTGGAAAAGTCGAAATTCAGATTTCATTTCTATCTCAGAAAACTGGAAGAAATCAAAGGAAGGATCATTCCCTTTTCTATGATAGAAACTCCTGACCAACTTGATGCTGTTGGAGCGGATGATGAAGGTTTTGAAACCTTGATTGTCGAGGTTGAAGATATCGATTTTGAACCGAAAATTTATACAGAAAAGGATGCACTTTTTGAAGTGAATCATTCCTTTTACCAACAATTAGAAGAGCAAGAAGAAAAAGGCTTGATTAATCAATTGAAAGCCATCCGAAAGCTAAATTCAAAAACCAAAAAACCTATAAGCGAATCAATAAGGATTCTTTCTAATTTACTGATTTACAAAGAATTAGAGTCGAAAGTCCGAACGACTAAATCTCTGGAAGAGTTTTCAATTTACCTTAGTGAACTCAATGATATTTCATTTACTGCAGAGCAATCAAAATCGCTTTCAGCAAGTTTTGATGACTTTCTTTCAAAGGAAATAAGAAGGATAAAAAAACAACCAGATTTTATTGGTTCAATCATTCAATTTTTAGAAGAGCTTGAAAGGATAAATCTACCCGTGAGTTGGTACCAAACTCAGAATGAGTTGCTCCCGCTTAAGAATTTAAAATTTCTACCCCACCAACGGGATAATGTGATTCGCGTTTATTCAAAATTAGGGGTAGTCTATCCTTTTCCGTTGATCCAAAGTTTCGCCTTTTAGTTTATTATAAAATCATAAATTTGATAGATAAAAGGAAGTCTTTAAATTAAGGCTATCCAGCGTAGGTAGTATTTTTATTTTGCCTACCTATTTCCTTTTTCTTTCCGACTTTTGTACAATTAATTTTTCTGCCAATCTATAGTTACTTGACGTTCTCCGGTACGCGTCTTGACGAAAATTTCAACCCCTGATTCACATAATTTAATAAATCTTCGAAAATTCAGTACTCGTTTCAATAGTTCTACAGAGCTAAAGAGTTTGAAAATCTTGCTTATTTATGAGCGGTTAAATCGGTTTTTGCGCTGGAAGTTTGGGACGTGAAAATTAGAAGTTCCGTCTTTTAAGGAGAAGACTTATATTAAATTCGTAAAAACGTGCCTCTTTCCGAATATTCATTCAAGTTTTCGAGAGCCAAAATTTCTATGAAAAAAGTTGAAAAAACGCTTTGAAAGTTCCATTATTAAAATGTACCTTTGCGCTCGCTTTTTCAGACCCTATGAGGAATATTTTAAATGTGTCGATAGAGAAGGGGGTCTTGAAGAACTAAATTAATAATGTAGAACATAACTATATAGTATATGCCAACCATTAATCAATTAGTGCGCAAAGGGAGAAAGCAAATTATCTCCAAAAGTAAATCAAGAGCATTGGATTCTTGTCCACAAAGACGTGGTGTTTGTACACGTGTTTACACAACGACACCAAAGAAACCAAACTCTGCACTTCGTAAAGTTGCAAAAGTTCGTTTGACCAATGGGTTAGAGGTTATTTGCTACATTCCGGGTGAAGGACACAATTTACAAGAGCACTCAATTGTATTGGTAAGAGGAGGTCGTGTAAAAGATTTGCCAGGTGTGAGATATACTATCGTTAGAGGGGCATTGGATACAGCGGGTGTAGAGGGTCGATTGACTGCTCGTTCTCGTTATGGAGCCAAAATGCCTAAGAAGTAATCAATTTAGAAAGAATCATTCAACCTATAGATAATGCGTAAACGTAAGCCTAAAAAGCGAATTATTCAGCCTGACCCAAGATTTGGTGATCAATCAGTCACCATGTTTGTAAACAACATGATGATTGAAGGTAAAAAATCTACAGCGTTCTCTGTTTTTTACGGTGCGATGGATATTGTTGCTGAAAAAACAGGTGAAGATCCACATAAAGTGTGGAAGGCAGCTTTGAATAATGTAATGCCACAAGTAGAAGTGCGAAGTAAAAGAATTGGTGGTGCTACTTTTCAGATACCAACAGAAATTAGAGCAGCGCGTAAAGTCTCTATTGGTATGAAATGGATGGTAAAATTTGCAAGAGAGCGTAGTGGAAAAGGATTTGCGCAAAAATTGTCTTCTGAAATCATGGCAGCAGCAAAGAATGAAGGTGCGGCAGTGAAAAGAAAAGAAGACACACACAGAATGGCAGAAGCGAATAGAGCTTTCGCACATTTCAGAGTTTAATTTATATATAAACATATCCAAACCAGCTTTTTAGTAACAAGTAGAGCGTTTTAGAGTATAATCAGTTTTTCAAAACCTTTTACTTAATACTATTCAGAAATTTTTAAGATGGCAAATTTAAAGTTTAGAAGGAATATTGGTATTGCTGCGCACATTGACGCAGGAAAAACAACTACGACTGAGCGTATTTTGTACTATACAGGTATTTCTCACAAAATTGGAGAAGTACACGATGGTGCAGCTACAATGGATTGGATGGAGCAAGAGCAAGAGCGTGGTATCACTATTACTTCAGCAGCAACAAGAACTTCTTGGAAGTGGAAAGATCAAGAGCATGATATCAATATTATCGATACGCCTGGTCACGTTGATTTCACTGTAGAGGTTGAGCGTTCATTGCGTGTATTGGACGGAGTAGTTGCTTTGTTTTCATCTGTAGATGGAGTGGAGCCACAATCAGAAACAGTTTGGCGTCAAGCTGATAGATATAAAGTACCAAGAATTGGTTTTGTAAATAAAATGGATCGTTCGGGTGCCGATTTTTTCATGGTTGTAAATGACGTGAAAGAAAAATTGGGCGCAAATGCAGTTCCATTGCAAGTTCCAATTGGTGCAGAAGAAACATTCAAGGGTATCGTTGATTTATTGTCAATGGAAGCGCGTGTATGGAGTGATAGTGACTTTGGAATGACTTACGAAGTTATCGATATGCCTGCTGAGGTTAAAGAAGATGCAGAGAAGTGGAGAGCGAATTTGATAGAATCAGTAGCAGAGTATGATGATGCATTGATGGAGAAATTCTTCGATGATGCAAGCTCAATTACAGTAGAAGAATTAGAAAAAGTAATTCGTCAGGCTACAATTGATATGAAAATCACACCAATGATGTGTGGTTCTGCATTCAAGAATAAAGGGGTGCAAGCATTATTGGATGCGGTATGTGAATTCATGCCTTCTCCACTTGATGTGGACGCAGTAGAAGGAACTCACCCTAAGACGGATGAGGCGGTTTTACGAAAACCATCTGCTACTGAGCCGTTCGCGGCTTTAGCATTCAAAATTGCTACTGACCCTTATGTAGGTAGACTGTGCTTTATTCGTGCTTACTCAGGTAAGTTGGATGCAGGTTCGTATGTTTTGAATACAAGAAGTGGCAACAAAGAGCGTATTTCTCGTTTGTATCAAATGCATTCAAACAAGCAAAATCCAATTGAAAGAGTAGAAGCTGGTGATATTGCAGCAGCGGTTGGATTCAAAGATATTCGTACTGGGGATACACTTTGTGACCCTAACAACCCGATTGTTTTGGAAAGTATGACTTTCCCAGATCCAGTAATCGGTATTGCAATCGAGCCTAAGACGCAGAAAGATTTAGATAAGTTGGGAATGGGTTTGAACAAGTTGTCTGAGGAGGATCCTACATTCAAAGTAAGATACGATGACGAAACGAATCAAACTGTCATCAGTGGTATGGGTGAGTTACACCTTGAAATTATCATTGACCGTTTGAGAAGAGAGTTTAATGTAGAATGTAACCAAGGCCAACCACAGGTAAATTACCGTGAGGCGTTGTTGCAAATGACTGATCACAGAGAGCGTTTGAAAAAGCAATCAGGTGGTTCTGGTTTATTCGCAGATATGTCATTCGAATTAGGGCCAGCAGATAAAGAGTTTTTGGAGAGTGATGAGTTCAAATCAGGTAAGAATAAATTACAATTTGAATGGTCAATAGTTGGTGGTAAAATCGACAAGAACTACCAAAAGCCCATTAAAGATGGTTTCAAAGCCATGATGGACAATGGTATTTTGGCAGGTTATCCAATTGATGCAATGAAAGTAAGAGTATATGATGGAGGAATGCACACAGTGGATTCTAAGCCAATTGCATTTGAGCTTTGTGCAAAAGAAGGATTCCGTGCAGCGGCTAAGAATTGTAAGCCAGCCTTGATGGAGCCAATCATGAAATTAGAAGTTGTTACTCCTGAAGAATATGTGGGTAGTGTAATCGGTGACTTGAATCGTCGTCGTGGATTCCCTAAAGGGCAGGAGCCAAGAGCAGGTGGAGCAATTGCAGTTCAAGCAGACGTTCCATTATCTGAAATGTTCGGATATGTAACCTCTCTTCGTACCATTACTTCTGGTCGTGCGAACTCAACAATGGAATTTTCTCACTATGCAGAAGCACCAAAAGGTGTAGCTACAGAAGTGATTGAAAAAGCTAATGGCGTAACTGCCTAATATGGATAGATTCTGGGTCTGGAATTTTTTCAGACCCAGATTTTTTATAATTATTTAATTCGAGATTGACATTTAAAGTCAATTATCAGGCATGAATCAAAAAATTAGAATCAAACTCCGTTCATACGACCACAATTTAGTGGATAAATCAACGGAGAAAATCGTAAAGACAGTACGTACTTCTGGTGCCGTAGTGACTGGACCGATTCCGCTGCCAAACGAGAAAAAAATCTTCACAGTATTGCGTTCTCCGCATGTGAATAAGAAGTCTCGTGAGCAGTTTCAACTTAAGACACATACTCGTTTGATTGAGATCTATACACCGACTCAAAAAACAGTAGATGCTTTATCAAAATTGGAATTGCCTAGCGGCGTAGATATTCAGGTTAAGTTAACTTAATCAGAGCTTATTCACGATTTCCCACCTTTGGGAGAACGATTTCATTTTTTGTATTTATAATTTTTAGATCTCAAGATCAAATCAATGTTATACATTGTTTGATCGGAGAAAAAAGGAAGTTCATTTGATGAATTAACTCTTTCTTGAGATTTAAATTGAATTTTTATTGTCTGCGTGTACTGGAAACCGAAAGGAAATAGTACATTTGCGGCCTTTTTGGAAAAAGATTACTGCGGTAGCGTTTTATGCGCTTTCTGCTTTACCATAAAAATTTTTCGAAAGTGAACGGAATAATTGGTAAAAAACTCGGGATGACTAGTGTTTTCACCGAAGACGGAAATCAGGTAGCTTGTACCTTGATTGAAGCAGGTCCTTGTGTTGTGACACAGGTGAAGAACGAAGAAGCTGATGGTTATTATGCTCTTCAATTAGGATTTGGAGAAGCAAAACCTAAAAATACAAGCCAGCAAATGGCTGGGCACTTTGAAAAAGCAGGCACTTCTCCTAAGAGAAAGTTGATTGAGTTCAGAGATTGCGACTTGGATAAAAGCATCGGTGATACAGTTACTGTTGAAGACGTGTTTGCTGAAGGTGATATTGTTCATGCAATTGGCAAAACAAAAGGAAAAGGATTTCAGGGTGTTGTGAAGCGTTATAACTTCCGCGGTGTTGGAGATGCTACTCACGGTCAACATAACAGGCAAAGAGCTCCTGGTTCTATCGGTCAAGCCTCTTATCCTGCTCAAGTCCGCAAGGGAATGAGAATGGGTGGACGAATGGGCGGTACAAGGGTAAAAGTGAAGAACCTTAAAATCGTCAAAGTTTATCCTGAGAAAAACTTGTTGGTTGTATCAGGAGCAATTCCTGGACACAAAGGTTCTACAATAATTATTGAAAAGAAGTATTAATACCTCAACATATTAGATTATGAAAGTTGATGTTGTAAATATTGAAGGTAAAAGTGCTGGTAGAAAATGTGATTTGCCAGATTCTATCTTCGGCATAGAGCCAAACGAACATGCAGTTTGGTTGGCAGTCAAGCAATACCTAACGCACCAACGTCAGGGTACTCACAAATCGAAAGAAAGAGGTGAGGTCAAAGGTTCTCGTAAGAAGTTGGTTAGACAAAAAGGTACTGGTGGTGCTCGTAAAGGAGATATTAAATCTCCAATATTCAGAGGAGGTGGTAGAATTTTCGGACCAAGACCTCGTAACTATACAGTTAAGTTGAATAAGAAAGTGAAAGCATTGGCAAAAATGTCTGCACTTTCTGCGAAAGCTGCTGATGGAGGCATTTTAGTAATGGAGGATTTCTCATTTGATGCTCCAAAAACTAAAGCTTTCAAAAATATTGTGGATAGCCTAGAATTGGGAGGAAAGAAAGCACTTTTTGTAACTGGTGATTTGGAATCAGCAGTTGTCAACTCAGGAAAAAACATTCCTGGTGTAACAATAAAAAGAGCTCAAGACCTTAATACCTATTCTGTAATGAAAGCAGATACGTTGGTATTGTGTGAAGGAGCAATCGAAAAAATAAAATCAATTCACGGTTAGTCCGACTGTTGGATAAAAGAAATATAAACCATTGTCATGGCAAAAGATATTTTGATAAAACCAATTATTACTGAGAAGTCTGATGGCTTGTCTGAAAATTTTGGACAATACACATTCATTGTGAACCGTAGAGCCAACAAACTTGAAATTCGGAAAGCGATTGAAGAGCAATATCAGGTAACTGTAGAGAAAGTGAACACTGTGATTATGCCTGCAAAATCTAAAAGCCGTAATACAAGAGCAGGTTTGATTAAGGGTAGAAAATCACCTTATAAAAAAGCCATTGTAAAACTGGCGGAAGGTGAAGATTTGAACCTTTACGGTGAGTTATAATTTGGTTTCCAATTAAATTAAGAACTGAAATTTTTTAAAAATGCCAGTAAAAAAATATAAGCCAATTACGCCCGGTTTGCGAACGAAAGTGAGCAACGCATTTGAGGAGGTTACTACGAGTAAGCCGGAAAAATCACTATTGGCTCCTTTGAAGAGATCAGGTGGTCGTAACAATCAAGGCCGAATGACTATGCGTCATATTGGTGGTGGTCACAAGCGTCGTTACAGAATTATCGATTTCAAAAGAAATAAAGATGGTGTAGCTGCTACAGTTAAAACCATTGAGTATGATCCGAACAGAACGGCTTTCATTGCTTTGGTTGAATATGCGGACGGAGAGAAAAGATACATTATCGCTCCAAGCGGTTTGAAAGTAGGAGACTCAATTTTGTCAGGTAAAACTGCGACTCCAGATGTAGGTAATACATTATTCTTAGCTGATATTCCATTGGGTGCAACAATCCATGCTATTGAGTTGGAGCCAGGAAAAGGAGCATCAATGGCAAGAAGTGCAGGAACCTCTGCAACCTTGATGGGACGTGAAGGAAGATACGCAGCGATAAAGTTGCCATCTGGTGAGGTCAGGAGAGTATTGTTGACTTGTAAAGCAACGATAGGAATTACTTCAAATGCTGATCATGGCTTAGAAGTCTATGGTAAAGCAGGAAGAAGACGTTGGTTGGGAAGAAGACCAAGAGTAAGAGGGGTAGTGATGAATCCAGTAGATCACCCGATGGGTGGTGGTGAAGGTAGAGCATCTGGTGGTCACCCACGTTCTCGCAACGGTATCATGGCCAAAGGCCAGAAAACCCGTAACAAGAAAAAACATTCAACTAAACTTATTATTTCCAAAAGGAAGTAACCTAAATATAGCGTAACAATATGGCTCGTTCAATCAGAAAAGGACCTTACGTTTTTCACAAGTTGATGACAAAAATCGAGAAAGCGAAAGGCTCGAAAAAGAAGCAGGTTATAAAAACTTGGTCACGCGCATCAATGATTGTTCCAGTTATGGTTGGAGAAACCATTGCTGTTCATAATGGTAAGACTTTCGTTCCTGTTTATGTTACAGAGAACATGGTAGGGCATAAGTTGGGTGAATTTTCTCCAACTCGTACTTACAAAGGTCACACTGGTAATAGAAAATAATCTTTAAACAGATAGTTTAAATAATTTAAAATGGAAGCAGTAGCTAAATTAAGAAACTGTCCAATGTCAGCTCGCAAAATGCGGTTGGTGGTTGATAACATTAGAGGGAAAAAGGTAGATGAAGCATTGTCTATTTTGAAATTCACTAAACGTGAATCCGCGACGTTTCTTGAGAAAGTTCTTTTGTCAGCTATCGCAAACTGGGAGAACAAGACAGATCACTCAGAAAGTGCAGCTGATTACGATTTATATATCAAAACGGCTTTTGTCGATGGAGGTGCTTTCCTGAAAAGACTGAGAACAGCTCCTCAAGGAAGAGGTCATAGAATTCGTAAACGTACAAATCATGTAACGTTGGTAGTGGAAAACCGGATTCCGGTTGATGGATTTGATAATGCAGATGAATCTACTGACGAAGAAGAATAAATTTTAAAACTTAATACCAATTCACCATTAATTATGGGTCAAAAAACAAATCCAATTGGTAATCGTCTCGGAATAATTCGCGGTTGGGAATCCAACTGGTACGGAGGCAAGGAAATGGCTGCTAAGGTAGTTGAGGACGAGAAGATCAGAAGGTATCTTCGTGCTCGTATCCCCAAAGGTGGCGTTGCAAGAATTATTATTGAGCGTACTCTTGCGAGAATTACTGTTACCATCCATACATCTCGTCCAGGTATTATTATTGGAAAGGGAGGACAGGAAGTTGATAGAGTTCGCGAAGAGTTGAAGAAGCTAACCAGTCAAGATGTTCAAATTAACATCGTTGAGATTCGCAAGCCTGAGTTAGATGCTTACATCGTTGGAGAATCAATTGCAAAGCAAATTGAATCTCGAATCAACTACAGAAGAGCAATCAAACAAGCAATTCAATCTACGACTCGTGCAGGTGGAGAGGGAATAAAAGTCAGAATTTCTGGTCGATTGAACGGTGCTGAGATGGCACGTTCTGAAGAATATAAAGCTGGGCGTACTCCCTTACATACTTTCAGAGCTGATATTGATTATGCATTAGTGGAAGCATTAACTGTATATGGAAAGATTGGTATCAAGGTGTGGATTATGAAAGGTGAGGTTTTAGGAAAGAGAGACCTTTCTCCAAATGTTGGGCAGAATCAGCCTGGCGGTGGCGGAAGAGACCGTAGAGGTGGTGGAGGTCGTGATCGCAGAGGCGGTGGCGGAAGAGACCGTAGAGGCGGCAGAGGTCTTGATCGCAGAGGCGGTGGCGGTGGTGGAAGAGGCCGAGGGGGCAACAATGGAAATAACAGAAGGTAATATTTCGAATTTAATTTTTAACAAAAATAATTGAAAATATTGAGCTACCTTTGCGGCCGATTTCAAAGCAGGTACTCAATTTTTCATAGAAATTCTTAGCGATGCTACAACCGAAAAGAACTAAATATCGCAAGCAGCAGAAGGGTAAAATCAAAGGAAAGGCCTATAAAGGAAGTAAAATTTCTTTCGGTACATTTGGTTTGAAAACTTTGGATGCCGGAATGATTACAAACCGCCAGTTGGAGTCTGCTCGTATCGCGATGACGCGTCACATGAAAAGAGAAGGTCAGGTGTGGATTAGAATTTTTCCTGACAAGCCGATTACTTCCAAGCCGTTAGAAGTACGGATGGGAAAAGGTAAAGGTGGATTGGATCATTGGGTAGCAGTGGTGAAACCAGGCAGAATCATGTTTGAAATTGACGGAGTATCTGAAGAGGTAGCAAAAGAATCTTTGCGATTAGCCGCTCAGAAATTGCCAGTAGCTACCAAAACTGTTGTACGCCCCGATTACGAGGGATAATTGAAGTTATTTTAAATCTATTATAATGGCATCAAAGAAATATTTAGAGTTGCAAGAATTGTCTGTCGAGAGATTGAGCGCTGAGTTGGAAGCAACTCAAAACGACTACAAAAAATTGCAACTGGACAATGCTTTAAAGGGATTGGATAATCCGTTGGAATTAAGAGAAATGCGTCGTGATGTTGCGAGATTGAAGACAGAGATTAGACGTAGAGAGTTAGCAGATGCTTCTCCTGAAGAGTTGGCTGGCCGTTCTAAAATTCGAGCAAGAAGAAGCCGAAAATTTTAATCTTAGTTAAATAGATAAAATGAGCGAAGAAAGAAAATCGCGAAAAACAAGAGTTGGTGTTGTAACCAGCGACAAAATGCAGAAGACCATTTCCGTTGAAGTACGCAGAAGTGTTCGCCATCCATTGTATGGTAAATCTGTGAAAAGGTCAAAGAAATTTTCTGTACACGATGAGCAAGGAAAGGCGGGCATAGGTGACGTCGTGAAAATTGCAGAGACAAGGCCATTGAGCAAGAATAAGAGATGGCGCTTGGTAGAAATAATTGAAAAAGCGAAGTAATATCCGAAAGGTTTGGCCTTTCACAACTTTTTTTAATCATGATTCAGCAAGAAAGTCGATTAAAGGTAGCTGACAACAGCGGTGCTAAAGAAGCACTTTGTATTAGGGTCTTGGGTGGAACGAAGCGTCGCTATGCTTCTGTCGGAGATATGATTGTTGTTACAGTCAAAGATGCATCTCCTGGTGGTATCAAAAAAGGTGCTATTTCGAAAGCAGTTGTTGTGCGAACCAAAAAAGAAATCAGAAGAAAAGACGGTTCTTATATCCGATTTGATGATAATGCAATTGTTCTTTTGTCAGATTCCTTAGAACCGAGAGGTTCTCGTATTTTCGGACCAGTTGCCCGTGAATTGAGAGACAAGGATTTTATGAGAATTGTTTCTCTAGCACCTGAGGTACTTTAATTTTCGACAGTAAACATTTTTAAAATGTCAAAAAATAAAAAATCAATCAAGCAGGTAAAATTACATGTTCGCAAAGACGACATGGTAAAAGTGCTTGCTGGTAAAGATAGAGGAGCTGAAGGCAAAATTTTGGAGGTCTTTCCTGCAAAGCAACGTGCCATCGTAGAAGGAATCAACATGGTTACAAAACACCAAAAGCCTACCCAAAATGAGGAGGGTGGTTTGATTCAGAAAGAAGCTCCAATTCATGTTTCTAATCTAATGCTAATTGATCCTAAAACAGGGGAAGCATGTAGAGTTGGGCGCAAAGAGTCTGGCGGAAGATTAGTTCGTTATTCTAAGAAAACTGGTGAAATTATCTAATAATGGCAGAATACATACCAAGTTTAAGAACAAAATATAAGGAAGAGGTTATAGGTAAATTGATGGAGCAGTTCCAATACTCTACTATCATGCAAGTTCCTAAGATCAAGAAGATCAGCCTTAATCAGGGAGTAGGTGGTGCTACCCAAGATAAGAAACTTGTAGAACATGCTTTAAAAGAAATGACCATGATTACTGGTCAAAAAGCAGTTCCTACCAAAGCAAAAAAATCTATCTCTAACTTTAAGCTGAGAGAACAGATGACGATTGGTGCAAGAGTAACTTTAAGAGGTGACCGTATGTGGGAATTTTTGGATAGGTTGATTAATGTATCCCTTCCACGTGTACGTGACTTTAGAGGTATCAACGATAAAAGTTTTGACGGAAGAGGGAATTATTCAATGGGTATTACTGAGCAAATCATTTTCCCTGAGATAAACCTTGATAAGATCAATAAAATTACTGGGATGGATATCACCATCGTAACTTCTGCGAATACTGATGCCGAAGCATTAGCATTGTTGAAGTACATGGGACTTCCTTTCAAAAATCAGAGAAATAACAATTAATCAATATGGCACGTAAAGCAGTAATCGCAAGAGAACACAAACGTGAGCGCATGGTAGCAAAGTATGCTGACCTAAGAAAGAAGTTGAAAGAGGAAGGAAAGTGGGAAGAATTAGACAAGCTACCGAGAAATGGTTCAAAAGTTCGTTTACACAATAGATGTAAATTGACTGGACGACCAAAGGGATACATGCGAATGTTCGGTATTAACAGGGTGACATTTAGAAAAATGGCACTTGAAGGTAAAATTCCAGGGGTTACAAAAGCCAGTTGGTAAACTTAACACGATAATTCAAAATCATTTTTATAATGGTAACTGATCCAATAGCGGACTATTTAACAAGAATCAGAAACGCTCAACAAGCAGGTCATAGAATGGTGGATATTCCAGCTTCTAATCTGAAGAAAAGTATCACTGAAATACTATATGACCAAGGGTTCATTCACAAATACAAATTTGTAGATGAAGGTCCACAAGGTACGATAAAAATTGCCTTGAAATATGACCGCGCTACAAACAAGCCGGTTATTCACAAATTGCTACGTATCAGCAAACCTGGTTTGCGAAAGTATGCTGATGTTGAAAACCTTCCAAGAGTAATCAATGGACTGGGGATTGCAATCATCTCTACTTCTAAAGGAGTAATGACTGATAAGCAGGCTCGTAAGGAAAACGTAGGTGGCGAAGTTCTTTGTTACGTCCACTAATTTTGGATTTTGAAATTTCTATCAAGATAAATTTAATACAATGTCAAGAGTTGGAAAAGCACCGATAAATATTCCATCAGGAATTTCCATTGATGTCAGTCAAGGAAACTTGGTTACTGTGAAAGGACCTAAAGGTGAATTGAAGCAACAGGTTGACCCTGCTATTTCTATGAAAATAGAGGATGGCGTTTTAGAATTCGCCAGACCAACTGAAAGTCCAAGACACCGTGCTATGCATGGGTTATATAGGGCATTGGTCAACAACATGGTAACTGGAGTTTCCACAGGATGGGAAAAAGAATTGGAGTTGATTGGTGTTGGATACAGAGTAAAGAATACAGGTCAACTTTTGGAATTGACTATTGGATATTCTCACCCTATCTATTTCTATATTCCAGATGAAGTGAAATTGGAAACAGAATCTGAAAAGGGGAAAACTCCGAGAATCAAATTGACAAGTAACGATAAGCAGCTGTTAGGACAGATTGCTGCAAAGATTAGAGCATTCAGAAAACCTGAACCTTATAAAGGAAAAGGTATCCGATATGTTGGTGAATATGTAAGAACCAAAGCTGGTAAAACGGCTGCGAAATAATTTTGTAAATAGATTCAGGATATTTCTACTAATATCCAACTTCAAATATCTCTTTTTAAAATGGCATTTAGTAAAGCAAGAAGGCGTAAAAAGATTCAACAGCGAATCAGGAAAAACGTTAAAGGCACTTCTCAGCGTCCTCGATTAAGTGTTTACAGAAGTAATAACGAAATTTACTGTCAACTAATAGATGACGTAAAAGGTGTCACTTTGGCAGCTGCTTCTACCAAAACTCAAGGTGCTAACTATAGTGGGAACAGAGTTGAACAAGCAAAAGAGGTTGGTAAGGCAATTGCTACTGCAGCAAAAGGAGCTAGTATCGAATCTGTTGTTTTTGATAGAGGTGGTTACTTATACCACGGTCGTGTAAAAGCCCTTGCAGAAGGTGCACGCGAAGGAGGACTTCAATTTTAAGAACCACTTATAATCGAACATTAATATTATGGCAAAAGATAATAGAAATAGAAAAAATCGAGTCAGACCAACTGAAACTGACTTGAAAGAAAAGATGGTTTCGCTTAACCGTGTTGCTAAAGTGACGAAAGGTGGTCGAACTTTCAGTTTTGCTGCGATTGTAGTGGTGGGTGATGGAAAAGGTACAGTAGGGCATGGACTTGGAAAGGCAAGAGATGTACAGGAGTCAATCGCAAAAGCAGTTGATGATGCTAAAAAGAACCTTATCAAGGTGCCAATTCATAATGGAACTATCCCTCATGCACAAAAAGGGAAGTACGGTGCTGGTAAAGTTTTAATCAAACCTGCATCTGATGGTACCGGTGTAATTGCTGGTGGTGCAATGCGTGCGATTTTAGAGATTGCAGGAGTGCAAAACGTATTAGCAAAATCACAAGGGTCATCTAACCCACATAACGTTATAAAAGCGACTATTGATGCGCTTTCTAAGCTGCAAAGTCCAATGGAAGTTGCAAGAAGAAGAGGTATTTCAATGGATAAAGTTTTTGGAGGTTAATTAATATTAAGAATATCAAACGCAGTTCAGAATAAGATGAAAAAAGTAAAAATCACACAAGTAAAGAGCGTAATTGACCGTTCAAAGCGTCAAAAGGCGACTATGATTGCGCTTGGTTTAAAGAAAATGAATCAATCCGTAGAGCATACTGCTACACCGCAAGTTCTTGGGATGATTAAAAAAGTTGAGCATTTATTAAAAGTTGAAGAAGCGTAACCTTTTCATTAGGTTTTCAGTTTCATAAATTTTATAAAAATGAAGTTAAGTAATTTAAAGCCAGCTGCAGGAGCAACTAAGAATAGAAAAAGAATTGCCAGAGGTCCTGGTTCAGGAAAAGGCGGTACTGCGGCAAGAGGTCATAAAGGTGCAAAGTCTCGTTCAGGATGGAGCCGTAAGCGAAATTTTGAAGGTGGTCAAATGCCATTACAAATGCGTTTACCAAAAGTTGGTTTTAAAAATGCTGACAGAATTGTCTATCAGCCAATGAACTTAAGCACATTGGAAAGCATATCGAAAAAGTACAGTACGAATGAAATTAGTCTGGACTTTTTAGTTGAAAAAGGTATAGTAAAAAAGACTACAAAGGTAAAGATTTTGGGTAAAGGTGAGTTAAGTAGTAAAGTTACAGTTACTGCTCACAAATGTTCAGAAGCGGCAAAACAAACTATAGAGAATCTAGGCGGTAGTGTTAACCTTGTATAATCATTTTACATGAAAAAGTTTTTTACGACCCTCCAGAATATCTGGAAGATCAAGGAATTGCGAGAAAGAATTCTTTTCACCCTAGGCTTAATATTAGTTTATCGCCTGGGGTCTTATATTGTATTACCAGGGGTGATGCCAGATGTGCTTGAACAAGCAACTGCTGGTAGCGGGGACGCAAGTAGCCTTTTAGGTTTGATCAATGTATTTACTGGAGGAGCATTTAACAATGCTGCTATTATGGCATTAGGTGTAATGCCATATATTACTGCTTCGATTATTGTTCAATTGCTAGGATTTGCGGTTCCGTATTTCCAGCGTTTGCAGCAAAAAGAAGGAGAATCGGGCAGAAAGAAAATCACACAAATCACTCGATTGTTGACATTGGCTATCACTTTGGTTCAAGGTGGTGGTTATTTGACATACATCTATAGTTTAGGTGCAGTTTCACCTGCTATACCAACGTCTATTTTCTGGATTTCCAATATCATTATACTCGCCACAGGTACAATTTTCGCCATGTGGTTAGGTGAAAGAATAACCGATAATGGAGTTGGAAATGGTATTTCTCTTTTGATTACCATTGGTATCATTGCAAGTTTACCTTCAGCATTTGCATTTGAGTTAACCTCTCAAATGGGAGATGGAGGAGGAGGATTAGTACTCTTTGTTTTAGAAATGGCTATCCTTTTCGTCGTGATGATGGCAACAGTATTGATTGTTCAAGGAATTCGTAAAATTCCAATTCAATTTGCCAAAAGAATGGTTGGTAGAGGTGCAAGCCAAATGCCAGCTGCTGGTGCCAGAGATTACATTCCTTTGAAAGTGAACGCAGCAGGAGTAATGCCAATCATTTTTGCTCAAGCATTAATGTTTTTGCCATCAACGGTTGCTCAATTTGCAGCCGGACAAGGTCAGGCTGCTGGAGGGATTTTGGCTGCTTTGAATGACTTCACGTCTCTTCCGTACAATATCATATACTTCTTTTTGGTAGTAATATTTACATATATCTACACTGCGTTGATTGTGAATCCACAACAATACTCGGAGTATTTGAAGAGACAAAATGCATTCATTCCTGGAATCAAGCCAGGTAAGCCAACTGCAGATTTCATAGATTCTATAACGACCCGAATTACACTTCCGGGCTCCATTTTCTTGGGTATTATTTCCATCTTCCCAGCTTTTGCGGCTGCTTTCGGGGTAAATGTTGCTTTTGCAATGTTTTTTGGAGGAACTTCTCTACTTATTTTAGTAGGTGTTGTTTTGGATACATTACAACAAATCGAAAGTTACCTTTTGATGCGTCGTTATGATGGGTTGGTAAAATCAGGAAAAATTCAAGGAAGAAGTACAAGCCGTCTTCAGCAGATTGGCTCTGGAATGTAATTACCCTACTCAGTTGACTATATGATATATTACAAGACCAATGAGGAAATAGAAAAGATTCGGGAAGCATGCCATTTGGTCTGTAAAACGCTTGGTCTTGTAGGTGAGATGTTGAAGCCGGGAGTCACTGGTCTCGAAATTGATAAGAGAGCTGAGGAATTCATAAGAGATCACGGAGCAGCGCCTGGATTTAAGGGCTACCGTGGTTTTCCTTCTACACTTTGTATTTCTCCAAATAGTACTATAGTTCACGGTGTTCCAAGCGATAAACCTTTTGAAGAAGGTGACATTGTTTCGGTAGATTGTGGAACTTATATTAATGAATTTTTTGGAGACGCTGCCTATACTTTTGTAATTGGCGAAGTAAGTGAAGATGTGATGAAATTGTTGAATGTAACCAATGCTTCTTTATACAAAGGCATCGAGCAGGCAAGAGTAGGAAATCGATTAGGAGATATCAGTTTCGCAATTCAGGACTTTACACAAAGAGTACACAAATATTCAGTTGTAAGAGAATTGGTAGGGCACGGACTGGGGCGTAGTTTACATGAAGAACCAGAGGTTCCAAATTATGGAAAACGGGGTAGAGGAATTAAACTTGCTTCAGGTTTGGTAATTGCGGTGGAACCAATGATAAATTTGGGGAGGAAAGAAGTTAAAACATTGCCAGATGGTTGGTCAGTTTTAACAAGAGATAATAAGGTTTCAGCTCATTACGAACATACTATCGCTATTAAGGAAGACGGCCCAGATATCTTAAGCGATCATAGTTATGTTGAAGCGGCGATTGAAAAAAATCCGAATTTGACAAGTATTGAATCAGCCCAAGCCGTTTTAGGGTGAATTTAAAGTAATTACACCTTGATTTTTGTTAAGAAAAAGTGCAAAATATTACTATCTTTGCGCTCCAATTTTCAAAAGGTATGGCTAAAAAGAATTTAATCAAACAGGACGGTACAATTGAAGAAGCATTATCTAATGCTATGTTCCGTGTACGTTTGGAAAATGACCACTTAATTGTTGCGACAATCTCAGGGAAAATGCGGATGCACTACATTCGAATTCTACCAGGAGATAAAGTTTCTGTAGAAATGTCGCCTTATGATTTAACACGTGGTCGTATAACTTATAGATATAAATAAATTTTCACACGATGAAGGTTAGACCATCAGTAAAAAAGCGTTCTGCAGATTGTAAAATCGTAAGAAGAAAAGGACGTCTTTATGTAATCAACAAGAAGAATCCTAAGTTCAAGCAACGTCAAGGATAATTTTTATCAAAGTAAAATAATAGTCTAATGGCACGTATTGCTGGTATTGACTTACCAAGAAATAAAAGAGGGGTGGTTAGTTTAACCTACATTTACGGTGTAGGTAGCTCTCGCGCAAAGGAGATTTTAGATAAAGCGAGTGTAGATTTGAACACAAAAGTTCAAGACTGGACTGATGAGAACATACGTCAAATCTCTGGGATTGTTCAAAATGAATACACTGTTGAAGGTGAATTGCGTTCTGAGGTGCAATTGAACATTAAACGTTTAATGGACATTGCTTCCTACCGTGGATTGCGACATAGAAAAGGCTTACCTGTAAACGGTCAACGTACAAAAACAAACGCACGTACCAGAAAAGGTAAACGTAAAACAGTTGCTAACAAGAAGAAGGTGACTAAATAATTTTTGATAACTTTTTTTCAATAAGGATATGGCAAAGACAGTCAAAAAAGGACGTAAGAAAAAAGTAAAAGTAGATCCGGAAGGATTGGTCTTCATCAAAGCGAGCTTTAACAATATTATTGTTACAGTGACTAACAAAGCTGGCGATACTATCTCTTGGGGTTCTGCGGGGCGCTCTGGTTTCAGAGGGTCCAAAAAGAATACACCTTACGCAGCACAACAGGCATCTACGACAGCATGTAAATTCGCTCATGATGCAGGGTTAAGAACTGTAGAGGTATTCGTGAAAGGACCTGGATCTGGAAGAGAAGCTGCAATTAGAGCAATCGATCAGTCAGGTATCAAAGTGGTAAGAATCACTGATGTGACACCTGTTCCACATAACGGATGTCGTCCTCCGAAAAAACGTCGCGTTTAATTATTCTCTTATCAATTTGTAATTATTTCTAATGGCAAGATATACTGGACCAAAACAGAAAAAAGCAAGAGCATTCGGCGAGGCAATTTATGGCCCGAGTAAAGCTTTTGAAAGAAAAAAATACCGTCCTGGACAACACGGAACATCAAGAAGAAGGGGGCAGAAGTCTGACTACTCTAACCAATTGATGGAGAAGCAAAAAGCAAAATACACTTATGGTTTGTTGGAAAGACAATTCCGTAACCTGTTTGAAGAAGCAAGCAGGCAAGGTGGTGTAACCGGTGAGGTATTGCTTCAATTATTAGAGTCTAGATTGGATAACACTGTATTTAGATTGGGTGTAGCTAGAACCCGCCGTCAAGCGAGGCAATTGGTTTCGCACAGACACATTACAGTAAATGGAAGATTGGTGAACATTCCTTCCTACAAATTGAAGCCAGGGGACATCGTAGGAATTAAGGGAAAGTCAAAGGAGATGGATATCATTCAAGATAGCATAGGTAAGAGCGAGGCAAGAAAATTTGGATGGTTGGAATACAATCCAGATAGATTTGAAGGAGTCTTTCTTGAAGCGCCTACCAGAGAGCAAATACCAGAAAATATCAATGAGCAGCTCATCGTCGAGCTTTACTCTAAATAATATCAACTATCGCCCGATTTTTTAAATCGGGCTTTAGTTATTTTTATTGGTTTTAAACCGAGTTAACAGTTCTTTACAATTAAGTCCAAAATTCAATTATGAGTATACTCAATTTTCAAAAACCAGACAAAATCGTTTTACAAAAAGCAGATGATTTTGAAGGTACATTTGAATTTAAACCCCTTGAGCCTGGTTTCGGACAAACCGTTGGAAACTCACTCAGAAGAGTTCTACTTTCATCTTTAGAAGGGTTCGCAATTTCTGCTATCAGAATTGCTGGGGTAGAACACGAATTTTCTACAATTAAGGGTGTAACTCAAGATGTAGTTGATATCATCTTGAATCTGAAGCAAATCAGATTGAAACAACTAATTTCAGAAGAGGAAATTGGTTCAGAAAAAATATATTTGACAATTACTGGTAAAGATTCATTTCTTGCTGGTGATATTGAAGAATTTACGAATGTTTTTAAAGTGATGAATCCAGAATTAGTGGTTTGTAACATGGAGCCATTTGTAAACTTGGAGATGGAGCTGACTATTACTAAAGGACGTGGTTACGTTCCTGCAGATGAGAATCTCCCTAAGGATGCGCCTATTGGTGTAATTCCAGTCGATGCGATTTATACGCCAATCAAAAACGTTTCTTACAGAATCGAGAATACGCGTGTAGGTCAAAGAACCGATTACGAGAAGTTAACTATTGATGTGAAAACTGATGGAACCATTCATCCAGAAGATGCAATCAAGGAAGCTTCAAGAATCATGATTCAGCATTTGATGTTGATTACTGATGAAAATATCACTTTTGATGATGCAACAAGCCGTCAGGATGATATCGTAGATGAGCACATCTTGCACATGCGTAAGTTGTTGAAAACTTCATTGGAAGATCTTGACTTGTCAGTTCGTGCTTATAACTGTTTGAAGGCAGCAAAAATCAATATTTTGGCTGACTTAGTGAGATACGATACGCATGAGTTATTGAAGTTCAGAAACTTCGGTAAGAAATCTTTGGTAGAGATTGAAGAGTTGTTAGTTGAAAAAGGTCTTACTTTCGGAATGGATCTTTCTAAATACAAATTAGACGAAGAGTAGGAGGAATCCACGAATTCCTTCTTCTGATTATTAATAAATTGGCTGACGTAGCGGGAAAGTTGTCGCTACTATATTTCTAAAAGTTTGCAATTACTGAATAGCTGAATGTGCGCCAATCACTATTTGAAAGTTCGGCGAAAAGTGTTGCGAGGTTAAAAAATTTTCTCAAATGAGACATGGTAAAAAGTTCAATCATTTAGGTCGTAAAAAAGGACACAGACGTGCATTGTTGAAAAACATGGCTTGCTCTTTAATTGAGCACAAAAGAATCAATACGACTGTAGCCAAAGCAAAAGCTTTGAGAACCTATATTGAACCATTGGTAACCAAATCAAAAAACAATACAACTCACTCAAGAAGGGTAGTATTCAGTTATTTGCAAAATAAAGAGGCTATCAAAGAACTTTTCGGACCAATTGCTGGAAAGGTTGCAAGTAGGCCTGGTGGTTATGTTCGTGTTATCAAAACTGGATTCAGAAAAGGAGACGGTGCTGAAATGGCCATGATTGAATTTGTTGATTATAATGAAGTCTATACTGTAGGCTCTGGTTCAGGTGAAGGAAAATCTAAGAAACGTAAGAGAAGAAGAGGTGGTAAGAAATCTGGCGCTACAGCCACAGCTGCCGTAGCCGCAACTGCTGCTGCCGCTGCCACAACTGTAGAAGAAACTGTAGAAGATGCAGTTGATACTGTTGTAGAGACGACTGATACGGTAGTTGAGCAAGCAACAGAAACAGTTGTAGAAAACGTAGGCTCAGAAGATCCTGAATTGGCTAAATTAGAAGCTCAGGACAGTGAAGATTCAGTTTCTACAGACGAAGAAGAATAATATCACGCAATAACAAATAAAAAAGCGGCTTTCGATTCATTTCGTTGGCCGCTTTTTATTTTTGTAAAAAAATAGAAAATGGATAAGACACAACAAGGGCATGTAAAATCTGAATTGAAAAACGGTATCGCTACCATTGAATTCTTTCATCCTTCTCATAATTCATTGCCTGGCAATTTATTGGCTCAATTGGCAGACGCTATCAAAAAAGCAGGAAAAGATAAAAATGTCAAAGTAGTGGTTTTGAGAAGTGGCGGAGATCGTACTTTTTGTGCCGGAGCAAGTTTTGATGAATTGATTTCTATTAAAAATACACGTTCTGGAAAGAAATTTTTCATGGGTTTTGCTAATGTGATAAATGAAATCAGGAAATGCCCAAAGTTTGTCATTGGTCGAGTTCAAGGAAAAGCAGTTGGAGGTGGAGTAGGGTTAGCCTCTGCTGTGGATTATTGTATTGCTTCTAAATACGCCTCTGTAAAATTAAGTGAGTTGGCTATCGGGTTTGGGCCATTTGTAATTGGCCCAGCAGTAAGAAGGAAGATGGGGACTTCTGCGTTTAGCCACTTAGGGTTGAACGCAACGGAATGGCAAACTGCAGCATGGGCAAAAGAAAAAGGGCTTTTCAATGAAGTTTTTGATACAGTGGATCAAGTCGATGCCTATATCGAACACCTAGGAGAAAAATTAGCGAATACAAGTCCTGAAGCGATGAAAATGCTCAAAAAGGTGTTTTGGGAAGGAACGGAAAATTGGGATGATTTACTTAAAGAAAGAGCGGCGATAAGTGGTAAACTCCTTCTAACGGATCATGCTCAGAATGCAATTAATAAATTCAAATCAAAAGCCTAACCAATGTCGAAAGTCGAAGAATTCAATACTTATAGAAAGAAGATGAATGAGAAAATACTTTCTCAGGATAATAAAGTACTTAAACGATTTTTCAATCTTGATACAAATGCCTACCAAGATGGAGCATTACCTACCAAAACCAAAGAATTACTCGGTTTAGTTGCTTCGATGGTTTTGAGATGTGATGATTGTATTGCTTACCATTTGGGAACCTGCTTTGAATTAGGGGTTACCAAAGATGAGGTTTTTGAAGTTTTTGCCATTGCGAATTTGGTGGGTGGCTCAATTTGTATCCCGCATACCCGCCGAGCGGTTGAATATTGGGAAGCGTTGGAGCTAGAATCTTAGCAACCTATTTTTCAAAATTGGAGTATTTTCTTAATTTCCAGACATTTAAAAAATATCTTATGTATTTTGGTCAGGCTAAGATTCCCTACTGAATATACAAGGCATGAAAATTAACTCAATACTGGTTTTTGCATTATTATTTACGATAAAAGGCGATGCTCAATCCTCTTTTCAAATTTTATTAGATTCTATAAAATTATTGCCTGGTGATTTTGATATACACAAAGGCAATGATTTCTCTGGTATTTTCTTTCCTATTGCTACACGATCGCAGGAGGTATATAACTTGAGTTTTTCTTATCAAGAAAAAAAAGCGAGCGGTTTCAAAATCAAGGTTGATGGTTTCAAAAGTTATGACTTAGAATCTGCTCAGATTCGAGAGACAGAAGATGAGGTAGTTTACCTTTTTCAAAGTCATAGTTCAAGCCTATATGAAGGGATGAGTTTAGTTTATTTTAATAAGCAAAATCAAACCTCTTGGGTACGCCAATTCCCTGACGCTTATGAAGGACGTTTTTTAGTTAAAAAAGATGAAATTTTGGTTTTTAATTCAGGTTATACCTACAGAAAAAAACAAGGGCGGGAATTGCAATTTACCTCAATAAATAAAACAGATGGACAGATCAGGGTTGAGAGGGCCTGGACTTTCTTACCTTCTTCACTTGGAATAAATTCAAATACGAACATCCGTGTAGAGGAATTTTATCAATTAGAAGATGGTAGTTTAGTGCTTGGAGGCCATTTTGCCAATGTTCAAACGTTTAATTTTTTTATTGCTAAAATTGACCCTGACGGAAATTTTGTTCAAAAAAGAATATTTGAAAAAACACGTTCGCTTGATGGCTATGAGGGGTTGACGATTACGGAAGATGGGGAGATTTATTTCATGACTACAAATTGGCAAAACAGGGGGCATAATTGTAGAAATTTACGAGCACCTGTTGTAATTAAATATAACAGTGACTTTAATTTAATATGGGCAAAGTCGTATTTAGTTGAAAGAATTAGACCAGCGGTAATGGAGATTGGGATTTTGGAAGACGGAAGCCCTGTGTTTTTTTATGGAGGCAGAGAGGATGCTGGTAGCATAATCGCCTTGTTGGATGACGAAGGAAATATTACCTCTAAACGCGGAATTTATACTACAGAACCCATCATTGCCGAATATCGGGATAGCACTTTTTTGCTTCAGTCAGGGAGAGTGTGGGGAGGGAATGGATATGTTTCTCCAAACTCGATTATCACAAAAGTGGATTACCTCGGTAATATAGCCAACTGTGAATCTTACGAAACAAAACTGGAGCCAGAGGATTATAGTCCCGATTTCAACACCTTTTGGGATTCCCTTTTTACCTTTTCGGATAGTTATCTCACCACAGCCACTTTTGAATCGGTAGAATATTCTTTTTCTGATTATTGTGAACCTCGTTTGGAACCTGGAGAATTCGCTACGACTGATTCTCTTTGTTTAGGAGATACGATTAGAACTTTGAGTTCATATCCAGCTAATAAAAATTGTATTGATTGGACGCTTTCTGGCCCAGGAGTTTTTTTTCAAAATCTAAATTCAGAAGAATTCTTTTATGTAACTCAGCAGCCGGGAACTTACACTCTTCGGCAATCGGTTTATTTCATTGGTCAGGAATATACCTATGAAAAAACAATAGAAGTGTTGCCCCCGCTGAGTTTAAACATTTTAGTGGATTCGATTGAATGTGAACCACCACCAACCGTCCTCATAGCAGAAGGAGATCGACTGTTAAAATCTTTTTATTGGGATTCGGGTGATACCACTCGCGAAACTTCTGTATCGAAATCTGGATATTATTCAGTTACTGCAACTGATGGATTTTGTGAAGCTAACACCAGAACTTCATTCCAATACTTTTATGATGTGATTGATACTATTTCAGCGTTTGAATTACCAGATGGTTATCTGACTTGTAAAGTGCATTTGCCATTTGAGGTGCGGCCGTCTTCTGAGTATTCCAATGATTTTTATAATAATGAAATGCTTTTTGATTCAGTTTTTAGCTATAAAGCTCCAGGTGAATATCAACTTTTTACAGATATATTGGGATGCTCAATTTCAGAGAAATTCAATATCGAGTTGGCCGATTGTGAAGTGGAGGTTTACATGCCCACCGCATTCAGCCCCAACAACGATGGAATAAATGATGAATTCATTCCGATGGGAGGGGCTATTCAACCTATTTCAATGTCTATTTATGACCGATGGGGGGCAATGGTCTTTCAGTCTGATAATTCAAGAATGACATGGGATGGGATGAAAAAGGGTAAACCAGCACACGAAGGCATTTACGCTTTTCATTTTATCTATCTCAATTTGCTAACCGAGTTGGAAGAACAGGTTTCGGGTGATGTTCTATTGATGCGATAAAATTAAGCCTTTCTTCCTTCATCCCGAATGACGGCCTTTACCATATTCATTTTTGATAAATTTCCTCCCGAAGAAAGCTTTACCGCCCAGTCTTCTTTGAAGTTTAGTTTACTGAAAATTTGACGAGCGGTCAACCCTTGTTGATAAAGTTCAGCAACATCGGCGTAGAATTTTTCTAAAAACTTTAGCTTAGATTCCAATTCATTCCTACCACATTTGATATTTGGATTGTGGCTACAAAACATAAAATCCCAATCTAACTCCAGTACTTTTTTGATTGAATCAATTTGCTGAGCCATTCCCTCGCTCTCCAAAAAGTAATTGATAGTATAACTTACGTATAAATCAGCCACAAAAAGCCATCGTTTAGTAGGCTCATATAATACAGCCATATCTACAGCATGACCTGGCGTAGGAATAATTTCAAAACAGAAATTGTCTGTTTCGATTTTATTGTCTTTTGGAGTCAGATCAAAAAACGGAGGTCGCTCTCCCCAATAGATTTTCTGCGAAAGGCTGATCGGTGGAGGTTTTTTCATCATCAAACAACAAGAAGGAGTTGCATAAATAGGGCATTTGAATATCAGTTGGAGTTGTTTGAGATTGCCTGAATGATCCTCGTGGTGGTGAGTTACGAAAATTTGTCTTACGGATAATGAATTGATTGTTTGTAAAATTTCTTTACGCAATCTTGAGGGGCCAGTATCAATGAGTAATCCATCAATATAGAAAAGATGTACACCCAGTTTGATAGCACCGGGTAGTTTGAAACTAAACTGAAAGACCTCAATTTCGTCAAACTTATATTTTTGAATGGATTTCACCGCACAAAGGTGCAGAAATCAAAGGTTTGAAAGAAATCAACTTGTAAAAATTAAGACAGATGGAATCGAAACAATTACTTACTTTACGCATTAATATGAACTAACATGAATTATAAAATAAGATGACAGTTAAACATACAGAAGTACAAGAATATTATGGTAAGGAACTCGAATCTACTGAAGATTTGAAAACAACGGCTTGTTGTACCATTACTCCTCCTCCAAAACATATTCGTGAAATTCTAAGCCAAGTCCATGACGAGGTTTTGGATAAATATTACGGCTGCGGCCTAACCATTCCAAATCAAGTAGAAGGACTTAAAGTTTTGGATTTAGGCTCAGGCAGTGGACGCGATTGTTTTATTGCTTCCAAATTGGTAGGGCAAACCGGAGAGGTTGTCGGTGTAGATATGACAGAAGAGCAACTCAATGTTGCCAATAAACATATTGATTATCATACACAAAAATTTGGCTTCAAGCGTGCTAATGTCAGATTTCTGAAAGGAAATATTGAAAAATTAGATGAGTTAGATCTGGAGGAGGGCAGCTTTGATTTGATAATTTCTAACTGCGTTATCAATCTTGCCGAGAATAAACAAAAAGTTCTGAATGATGCTTTCCGATTGCTAAAACCAGGAGGCGAGATGTATTTCAGTGATGTTTATAGCGACAGAAGAATTGGTGCCGATTTGCAAAAAGACCCAGTCCTTTGGGGAGAGTGTTTGAGCGGTGCTTTGTACTGGAACGATTTTTTAAACTTTTCAAAAAAAGCAGGTTTTACAGATCCGCGTGTAGTAGAAAGCCACCCAATAGGTGTTGAAAATGAAGAGATTGAAGAGAAGGTGGGTGACATCAAATTCTTTTCAGTAACCTATCGTTTATTTAAATTAGATGGATTGGAAAGTGATTGCGAGGATTATGGTCAATCAGTTAGATATAAAGGAACCATAAAAGGAAAATCAAGTAGTTTCGACTTGGATGATCATCATAATTTTCCAACAGGAAAAATGATAACCGTTTGTGGAAACACCTATAAAATGCTAAACGAAACGCGTTTTGCTTCTCATTTTGAATTCTTCGGAACTTGGGATACCCATTACGGAATTTTCGAGGGTTGCGGTGGCAATATGCCATTCAAAGAAGAACAGGGAGATGGAAGCCTTGCTTGTTGCTAAAATTTTAGATTTCGAGAGTTTGAGAAATCGAGAAATCGAGAGATCGAGAGACACACTTTTTTACATAGTCCCGTCATTGACCAATATTGAGCTATATCTCGAAATCTCGATCTCCCGATTTCTCGAAATCCAAAATTAGAGGCTTTTACTCTTTGAGTATTCCACTATCTATTCATTGACTTTTCTTCTTCCCAGTTGTCCATGCTTTTTTTTTTGCCTGTTTTTTCAGCATTTTCCACCCCTTTTTCGGCAAACTCTTAGTGAACTTCCTCAATTTTCTATCTGCTTTTCTCAAAGATTTTCGGGTAACTTGATGAACGATTTTATCCAGCGATAAACCAATGTCAAGTCTGATTTTTAGAAAAGTATTCTCATCCTCCATCACCTCAATTCCCATCATTCTAATATCTTCATATTCGAGACTTGAGATCCTCAAGTCATAAATATTGGATTCCAGATCTTCAAAGGTGAACTCCCCAAAATTGTTGGATTCGATTTCTTCGTGCATTTTATTTTGAAGTAAAAGAAAAACAGTGACGCCTGAGATCGGTTGTTTTGTTTCTCGATCGACCAGAACTCCCGATAGGGTGGTCTGAGACAATAAAATTCCATTGCAAATCAATAAATAAAGTAGGATCGTTTTTTTCATAAGAAAGCGATTTGTTACCCTCTGACTGATCAAAGGACAGGTTAGTAATATCCAGCAATGTGGTTTTTTGAAAGGAGTTGAAGCGGTTCTCAAAAAAGAAAATAGGAAAGTGTTCCTAAAACAAATTTGAACAATATCAATTTAGAAAACTGATTAAATATGCTCATTAGTCAGGTTTCTATTTGTCCATGGTATGTATCATGGATTCATGCCAGCCATTATGTATGCAGCTCCTGTATTAGTCAGCAAAGGACTTTTTGAAAAGAGCGAAGTTTAGTAAAGCTACATTTTGCCTTGTATTTAGAAAATTTTGAAGTTGTTTAAGAACTCATGATTTCGCGAAAGTGAGAAAATTTTATTTTGAATAAGGCAAAAACCACAGTCGATGCCTTAGCATCGGCGAGGATTTTTAACGCAATTCAGGATAAAAATTGCCACTTGCAGCCAATCAATTAGTTTTTAAACAACTTCTTTATAAAACTGAAGAGGTGGCTGTAATCACGACTGCCTTTTTTGTTTTAAACAACTTCTGTAATTAGATTACATTCTAAATCTCTTTATTCCTATTTTTGTAAAAAATCCAAACCATGATAAAATATATCGGCTTACTTCTTTTCTGCTTTGTTGCATTGTTTTCTTGTAAGAAAGATGGCGAAACCATAGCCGTAGAACCGAATCCGCCAGTAGGGCCAACCGAGCCTAATGAGCCGGAACCAGGCCAAGCGTTTAAGTTTGAAGAAGGAAAATCTGAATATATTTTTGATGCTAATAAACTGCACACTTTTGAGTTGACACTAACACCTGAGAATCTTTCAAGAATCAATAATGACCCCGCAGCCGAGGAATATGTAGAAGGTAACCTAACTTTTGAAGGTGAAACGGTGACTCCAGTTGGTATCCGATACAAAGGTTCGATTGGTGCTTTTGTGGGCTGTCTTTCCAATCCTAATTGGGCAGACCCGTCAGGGTTTAAAACGTGCACTAAACTCTCCATGAAAATTAAAATCAACTGGGAGGATTCAGATAGAAAATTCTTTGGGTTGAAAAAGCTACAGTTTCATGCCATGAATTTGGATGAATCTCAAATGAGGGATAGAGTAGGGTATCACTTGTTTAGATCTATGGGTGTTCCTGCTCCGAGAGTTGTTCATTGCAGACTTGTCATTAATGGCGAGTATTCTGGCGTTTATGGTTTGGTTGAACAGATTGATGGTCGATTTACGCGACAGAATTATGATGATGGAACTGGAAATTTATACAAAGAAATTTGGCCGCTCAATAGCGACGGCGCAGTCTTTTCTGAACAAACCTACCTCGATGCTTTGAAAACGAATGAAGATGAAAATCCAACTGCTGAAATGATAAGCACCTTTGGGCAAGAAATCGTTTCGGCAGATGAATCAGGTTTGAAATCGGTAATTGAGAAGTGGATGGATGTGGAAGAAATTATTTCTTATGCCGTGGTGGATCGAGCCATTAGAAACGATGATGGTGCCTTTCATTGGTATTGCAGTAATGGCGATTGCGCTCCGCACAATTTTTATTGGTACGAAAATCCAGAAGATAAAACCATGCACCTCATCCCTTGGGATTTGGATAATGCTTTTGAAAATATCATTTCGAATTCCAACCCTGTTACTCCTATTGCCGACGGCTGGGGAGAAACGAGAAATAACTGCCGACCCTTTCGCTTCGGTACTTTCTTTGCCCAACAGCGCTCAGCGGCTTGTGATAAGTTGACCAAAGGTTGGACACTTTTCGACACTGAATACGAGCAGTTAAGTAATGAATTTAAAACAGGGCCACTTTCCGCAGCAGTAATCAATGCTTTGATTGATGAATGGTCAGATCAGATACGTGATGCCACTATCGAAGCACGCGAATTACATAGCGATGCCCCTTCAATGGGAGAATGGGAAGCAGCAATGCAGCAATTAAAAAACCAACTTGAATTTGCGAGGAATAATTAAGGCTTAAGAAACAGGTTTCTGTTCTTTCTCTTTTTTATCCAATTTCACATTCGCAGCATATTGTCCTTTTGGCCCCATCTCAATTTCGAAGGTCACGAAGTCATTTTCTTCAATCATTCCTTCTACGTTGTTGATGTGAACGAAAATCCCATCTCCTGATTCGAGATCGTTGATAAAGCCATAGCCTTTATCTGCACTGAAAAACTTAACCTTGCCTTTTCGGTTTGGATCAAAATCTTCTCTTTTCGCTGCACCTAATTGGATTTCTTCTGCTTTGATTTCCTTTTTCTTTTTCGGATCTGGTGGAGTTGAAGAGAAATTACCATCTTCATCTACATAGGAAATCATGTCTTCGAATGTCTTTGGACCGCTTTCAGCTTTATCTATTTTTCTTTGTCTTTGTCTTTCTAGCTTTGCTTCACGCTTTTTTCTTTTCTTTTTTTGCTTTTCTAATTTGTTGAACGTCTGATGCGATCTCGCCATAAATAATTTTTTTGTTAATCAATAAATTCCTAATTGATGGGAACTAATGATTAACACTTCAATGGTCATGATAGTTGTTGAAAATCAGCGCTCTTATCAAATTGGACTGCGAAAGTACGTTTTTTAAAGGACAATTAGGAGTTTGGGGAATTCAAAATACCCAGAATTTCCATTAAAACTTCATTAAATCGATCAATCTGAACATAATGAGCGCAGTTTTTATAGACTTTTAATTTTGAATTTGGTACTTCTTTATGAAAACGCTCAGAGTCGGCAGCTAAGGTTCTATATTTCCCTTTTCCCGTAAGGAGAGTAATCGGAGCAGTGATTGATGCATATTTCGGAATCATTTCATCTAAACTCGATTGCAGATTTATCAATTCTTTAGCTCTTGAAAGTAGGACTTTTGGCTGTAGCCATAGTCGTTTTCTTTCAGCTATTATTTCTTTTAACTCATCTTCTGTGGCAGTTTCAATAGTTTTTGAAACACCATGCTCAATGAAGCTTGAGGCTATGGTGTAATTTGCAAGGAAAGCAATGCCTTCTCCTATAATTGGTAAGTTGAGCAAATGATAAATAAAGTCAATATGAGTATTGTAAAGCGGTGCATCAATGATGACATATTTCGCACTATCTATTAAATTGTTGGCTGCCAAATAGGTTGCAATACTTCCTCCATACGAATGGCCAACAATAAGTGGATTATTTAATTTTAATTTTTCAATTAGCAGGAGTGTAGCTTCTGCATTTTCTTCAAGAGTATAGTAATATTCATTGTCTGTACTAACCCCATGACCAGGCCGATCGAATGCCGTAACTCGATATTCATTGTCAAGTGCGTGCATTAATGGTTTCCAATCAAGTATTGTTCCTGGAGTGCCGTGAATGAATAAGATGTCCTTTCCAGCGCCTCTTTGGTAATAATTCAGAAATTCCTTTTTCACTTTAATGGTGTTAACCATAAACTGATTTTCGGGATAATAATTTCCAAACTTAGTATGTCCTAAAATAGTAGCGAGAATTAGAATCAACACGATTACAAGGGAAAGATATTTTAGTAATTTTTTCAATCTCAGAAAGGTTTAATAAAGTCATCCCGAATTTTTGAAACGCTCTGCTCCGTAGGAGCAATATCTTTGTAGAAATGTATTCTTATCGGGCTTTTCCGCGCCGTAGGTGTTTCGATTTTAAGATTACCCTCCTACGGAGCGGTTTTCCTTCCTTTTACATGTTCTTCTACAAAGATGCTGCTCCTAACGGAGCAATTTTGACTAAAAATTCGGGATGACTCCTGTTTTTTATTTATTCTAAATTTTAGAAAAAGATTTCAGAACACTTTTTGAATCTGAAATCACTCGAATCTGATACACACCTTTCGGTAAGTGAGCAATTGAAATTTGATTTTTCCCTGATGGGAAACGTTCAATCAACTGACCTGCACTATTGAATAATTCTAAACTTTCTATTTCAAATCCTTCCATCTGAACATTCAAATATTCGAGGACTGGATTGGGGAAAAGGGTAACGTCATCTGCTGGTAATAAATCCTTGGTTGACGATGGAGGAGGAGGAGCAGAGTTGTATTTAAACAAAGTTGGTTTTCCACCATAATCGTAATAACTGACCTTTCCTGCCCAGCCATTTTCTTCAGATTGAAAAACAACAGATGTCAATGGTTGATTATCGAATTTTGTCCACGTTTCGCCCGCATCTCGTGTAATGTATGACCCATGCTCGTGAGGGAAATTTGAATTGAACTCTTCGTAAATACCTGTTACGCCCACAAAAGTATTGACCGCACCAGGCACAGGAGTAATACTGGTTAATGGAAAATCCAAATCTGGAAGTGCTGTCCAAGTATCTCCAAAATCAGTAGTTCGTTGAATCTGAGTCCTTTCTAACAACGTATTTGTTTCAATGTTTACATGCCCTATCGCCAAACCAACTCCTTCATCGTTGACTTGAATTGAAGATACCAAAAAGTTGCCAGTAAATTGATTTGGGGAATTTTCCCAAGTGGCACCTCCATCCAAACTTCTATATATTTTTTTGCTAGAGGCAAGCCATGCCACTGTTCCTTGTACATCGAGCCAATTGGGAGGACTGACCAATCCAATAAATTCATCACTATCTAAGGTTGGAAAGTCAACTTCTTGCCAGTTGTCTCCGCCATCAAAAGTTAAGGTGACTTTGTTATGTGGCATGTCCACTGCCAAACCCGCCCATGCATCTGAGAATTTGATCACTGGCCCAAAATTTCTACTCGCTTGGTAGGAGTGTTTGACCTCATAGGTTTGAAGACCATCTGTTGATTTATAGATATATTTGTTGCCCACTCCATTTTGAACTGTAAAGAAAACAACATCCTCACTCACTCCATGAATGTCCATTAATTCACGATGACTTAAATCTGGAATTTCAATAATTTCAAACGTTTCTCCGCCATCAACAGTTCGTAAAATTGTCGGTGTATTAAAAACGGCCGTAGCCATGCCGAGTACCCAAACCACATTTTCATCAACTGGAGAAATAGATTGTACGTAGTAATTCTCTGGAAGCGCTTCAAATCCAATTGGCTCCCAATGTTGGGCATAATTAATATGGAGGGTAAAAACTAAAAGTAAGAGTGTAAATATTTTTTTCATGGTAAATGGTTGATATTCAATGATTTAGTTAGTCCAGTTTAAAAATTTATTGGTTCTTGGACAATAGTCGTGGAGCACAAAATCTAAAAAATTTTCATCAAAGATTTTCGAGTTCGAGAATTCGTGAAGCCGAGATTTCGAGCCGTGTTTTGTTCCCGAAATCTCGATCTCCCGATTTCTCGAATTCATCTTTCATAAGTTCCACGGTATTTGTCTAAGAACCAATTTATTTAATAGTGGATAAAGCAAAATTTCGATTCGTTTGCTTAGCCCTGCACACTAAATTTTATATAAAAGCCAAAATCGCGTACAATTTCTACATCCATATCAGGCAGTAAAAACGTCTGCCACTCGGTGGTTGGATAAAGCAT
>CALDSS010000018.1 GCA_937924495.1 uncultured Saprospiraceae bacterium | reverse complement strand
GCAACTCTTGGCTCTTCCTCAAACGGGCGAGGGCCAATCAATTCTTCAACATCAGATTTTAGAAGTAACTCTTTTTCGAGTAGGCGTTTAGCCAATTTTTCTAATGCATCACGATGGTCAGTCAAAAGCTTTTGAGCACGCTCGTATTGAAGGTCTATCATTTTTCTGACCTCATTGTCAATCAGCTCAGCGGTCTCATCAGAGTATGGTTTCGTAAATTGATCTTGTTGCATTCCGTAGAAAGAAACATTTCCAACTTTCTCATTCATACCATAAACAGCTACCATTCCATAAGCCATTTTGGTAATCTGATCCAAGTCATTTTGAGCGCCTGTTGAGATTTTGTCGAAAACAATTTTCTCTGCAGCACGACCACCAAGGGTCATACACATTCTATCAAACAAGGACTCTTTACGAGTAATGAATTCTTCTTTTGGCAAATACTGAGCATATCCCAATGTGCCAATTCCTCGTGGAACAATCGTCACTTTTACCAACGGAGAAGCATGTTCCAAAAACCAGCCACAGATAGCATGACCTGCTTCGTGGTAAGCGATGATTTCTTTTTCTTTTGGTGAGATGAGTTTGTTTTTCTTTTCCAAACCACCAATCACACGGTCAAGTGCATAATTGAAATCATCCATGTCCACCGCTTTTTTATTGCGACGAGCGGCAATCAATGCGGCCTCATTACAAACATTGGCGATTTCAGCACCTGCAAAACCAGGCGTCATTTCAGCCAAGACTTCGGCTTTAATGTCTGGACCAATTTTTATATTTTTTAAATGCACTTTGAAAATCTGTGCACGACCTTTTAAGTCAGGTCTGTCGATTCCAATTACACGGTCAAAACGACCCGGACGCGTCAAAGCAGAATCTAAGACATCTGCTCTATTGGTTGCAGCCATCAAAATTACTCCAGCATCGGTTGCGAAACCATCCATTTCTACCAACAACTGATTCAAGGTGTTTTCACGTTCGTCATTTCCACCCGTAATATTGTTTCTTCCACGCGCACGTCCAATGGCATCAATCTCATCAATGAAAATGATACAAGGTGCTTTCTCTCTTGCTTGACGGAAAAGGTCTCTTACTCTTGAGGCACCAACTCCCACAAACATTTCTACAAAATCAGAACCTGAGATAGAGAAGAAAGGAACGGCAGCCTCCCCAGCAACGGCTTTCGCCAAAAGCGTTTTACCAGTTCCTGGTGAACCAACGAGTAGAACCCCTTTGGGTATTTTACCTCCGAGGTTCGTATATTTTTTAGGGTTTTTCAAGAAGTCAACAACTTCCATTACTTCCTCTTTGGCTTCTTCCAAACCCGCAACATCCGCAAAGTTGACATTCACTTTTGAATTGTTGTCAAAAAGTGTCGCTTTTGATTTTCCAATATTAAAAATCTGAGAACCAGGGCCACCACCACCGCCTGCAACTCTTCGCATAATGAAAAGCCACAATGCAATAATGATTATAACGGGCAAAACCCAACCAAGTAATGGTGCCAACCAATTTTCCCGTGTTTTGAATTCAGGAAGAATCCATTCGCTTTGCGGCACTTTGGAATCAGCATAAATGTCCTCCACTCGCTCGGTAAAGTTCATGTTTGGATCTACCTCGAAAGTGTAGTGAGGCCTGACGCCTCCAAATTTACTTTTCGGTACATCTTTATGTTTTCCATCTTTCAATGCTTCATCGGTCAAATAGACATAAACGTCTTTTTGATTAATGACATCAACCTTTTTTATATCACCTTCCTTCAGCATTTTTGTAAATTCAGAAAGGGTAATACTCTTTTGGGTAGCACTAGTCATGCTAAAGAGATTCAACCCTATCAAAACTGCTGCAATAGCAATATAAATCCAATAGTTGTTGATATTGAAAGAGTCCTTCTTTTTATTTTTTTCGTCGCTCATTTAGATAAAATTTGCCCTCTCGGTTCAGGCTATTTGTTTCGTGTGGAGAATGCGCAATTGCTAACCACGTCCCTATCAAACACAGAAACGCAAATATCGTTAAAACAAACCTTATATTTTTCGATTAGATTAACAATTTTGACTATAAATTATCGAATTCAGTGTATTTTGCATCACTCCAGAGTGCTTCCAATTGATAAAAGCCTCTCTTGTCTTTATGAAAACAGTGTACAATGGTATGGAAATAATCCATGCAAATCCACATCGCATCACGCTGACCCTCTACATGTGAGGGCAAGGTGTATCCTTCTTCCTTTAAGCGTTTATGGATTTTATCAGAGATAGCTTTCACTTGCGTGTTAGACTCGCCTTCACAGATAATAAAGTAATCTGTTGGAGCTTCATCGAGATGGGTGAGGTCTAAGAGTGCAATGTTTTTGCCCTTAATATCCTGAATGCTATCAATAATGAGGGCATTCATTTCTTCAATGGTGATGGGGTTTGTCTTGTAATTAACCTGTGGGTCTAAACTCATATAGGTTTCCTCTCAAGTTTTTAGTTATTAAATTACGATCATTTATTTGGGTAAAGAACGTATGAAAGTATCAAAGCGTTTGCATAATTTCAGATATTTGTACTATAAATGCAATTTTTATAGAAAATAATTTTTTTGACGATTAACGATTGATTCTTTTTTCAATCCCATTTTCGCTGAATGTTGGCGGAAATTTAATGACCTTTGATTGTGGGTAGGTTCTCAAAGAAATGACCGTTTTCGACTGCCTTTACATTGATGATATACTATGATAAAGACGCACAAAATTATAGGAAGTCGCATAATTCATTTGGCAAAAGTTGATTCAACTAACAAATTTGCCATAGAATTGATGGGTGAAGATGAACTACAGGAAGGAACCGTCATTTCAACAAATAATCAAACCAGTGGTCGAGGACAAAAGGGGAGAAGTTGGTTGAGTGAAGCTGGGAAGAATATTGCAATGTCCATTATCTTATATCCCAAATTTTTACACCCGCGTGAGCAATTCAAATTAAGTCAGGTGATTTCGTTGGCCATTTGGGATGCGATTCATGACTTCATAGGCACAACAGTCAGCATTAAATGGCCAAACGATATTTACATTGGTAAAAAGAAGGTTTGCGGAATTTTAATTCAAAATGCCATTTCGAGTACTGAAATTCTTTCTACAGTTGTGGGTATCGGGATTAATGTGAATCAAAAAGAATTTGTGCGTGAATTGTCCAACCCGACTTCCATCGCTTTAGAAAAGGATAGCATTATTGATTTAGAAAAATTTAAAGCAGTATTGTTTGTCAAAATGAATCAATACTATTTACAATTGAAAACGCGGAATTTTGAGTTAATAGATAAAGCTTATCATCAGCGCCTGTATCAATTAAATGCTACTGCATTTTACCAAGATGCAAATCGAAATACCTTTACAGGAAAAATTATTGGTACCACACCAACTGGTAAGCTGAATATTGAAACAGCAGAGGGCCTGCGAACTTTTGACCTAAAAGAAGTTAGTTTTCTATGAAAAAGCACCACTACACTATCCAACTAAAATGGACGGGAAATGAGGGAAGTGGAACCTCAGGTTACAAAGATTACTCAAGAAACCACAGCGTGAGGGTAAAAGGCAAAGTGAAAATTCCTTGTTCTTCTGATGCTGCTTTTCTTGGTGATGATACCCGTTACAACCCAGAGGAATTATTTATTGCCTCGATTTCCAATTGTCACATGCTTTGGTACTTGCACTTATGTGCTGTAAATGGAGTTGTTGTTGTAAATTACAATGACAATCCTATTGGAAAAATGGTAGAAAAAGAGGATGGGAGTGGTCATTTTGAATCCGTAGTTTTACACCCTGAAATTGAGGTAGCAGAAGATGCAATGATTTCAAAAGCAATCGAGCTACATCATGAGGCCAATGAAAAATGCTTCATCGCCAACTCGCTTAATTTTAAAGTGGGGCATGAGGCGGCGGTTTTTTGTTTTATGAATTAATTAGATTTCAGAAGGATATTTTTGTACAAGGGAATTAACTAATTAAAAACCAACTACACATGCTCAAAAGAAGACCCACTACCGAAGAATTTGCACCTTATTATGGCGGTTACATTAGTCAAGTAGAAGGAGAGGATATTCTCTCTATTCTTGAACAAAACAAACGTGCAACTGAAGATTTTCTAATTGATATTCCTGATAAAAAGTGGAATTTTTCCTACGGCCATGATAAATGGACTATCAAAGAAGTTATTTTACATTTGATTGATACCGAACGCGTTTTTTCTTATCGCGCGATGCGAATTGCGAGAGGAGACACGACCGCTTTGCCTGGTTTTGATCAGGATGTTTTTGTAAAAAACTCACAGGCCAATAGAAGGAGTATTGGTACTCTGATTTCCGAATTTATGGTAACTAGACAAGCTACCATTTTTATGTATAAAAATTTTTCGGAAGAACAATGGCAAATGAAAGGTAGTGCAAGTGGAGTAGTGTGGACGCCCATCGGTTCAGCCTACGCAACAGCTGGACATGAAAATCACCATTTGCGAATCATCAAAGAACGATATTTATAAAAAATGAGTGATTACGAAAAGACTTCTCGCAATACGGTCAAGCGCATTCCGAAAAGAGGGCATTATGACCAAAAGACTGTTTTTGAAATTTTAGATGCGGGGTTTGTTTGTCATGCTGGTTTTGTGATGGATGGCCAACCTTTTGTGATTCCGACAGCTTATGGTAGAAAAGATGATGTGATTTATTTGCATGGTGCAACGACCAGTCGAATGATGAAGGCATTGCAAAAAGGAATCCCTGTTTGCATCACGGTTACTCATTTGGATGGAATTGTCTTAGCTCGTTCTGTTTTTAATTCTTCAATGAATTATCGCTCTGCGGTCATTTTCGGAACCGCAACACTCGTTCCTGACGAAGAAAAAAATGATGCGCTCTTTGTCGTTTCTGAACAAATTCTGAAAGGAAGATGGGATGAAGCGCGAGAACCTATCCAAAAGGAATTGAAAGCCACCACGGTTTTAGCTGTAAAAATTGAATCTGCTTCCGCGAAAATTAGAACAGGTGCTCCAGGTGATGATAAACCAGATTATGATTTGCCAATCTGGGCTGGTGTTTTACCAATCAAACAAGTTTTTGAGGCACCTGTTATGGATCCTGATATGAAATTTGAAAAGGAGGTTGCGCCAAGCGCGATAAAAGCATTTGAAAATCAGAAATGATTTCTGTCCGACCAAATATTTGTATTTATTAAATGGGTGACTAAGCTATTTTCGGGTTCTTGATCCAAAGTCCGCACCTATGAAAAATATTTTACTGTTCTCTGCTTTCTTTTTCAACTATTCTTTATTTGCTCAATCATTTTGGTCAGAGGATTTTTCAAATGGTTTTCCAGTTGATTGGGTCACCCAAGATTTAGAGCAAGACTCCGTTGTTTTTGAATACTGTAATTCATCAGATTGCGATGTTTTTCCAAAACCTTTTTCTTCAGCCACCGCTTCCAACGGATTTTTAGGGGTCAGGCCTCCCTCCAACTTTCAATCCTTTCAATCACAATTGACTACCCCAAAAATCGATTGCTCTCAAAAAAATACTGTTTTTATTGAATTCGAAACCTTTATTCATACTTGGAGTGTGAGTGCCGCCGATGGATTCTTTTTGCTAGTGAAAAACGCAAATTCCAACTGGGAAAGTTATGAAATCTTACCTGAGCAGATGACTGGGGGGGGCACTCCACAATTTTCTCACAATACTGAAAAAATTACGATTGACATTTCAGATATGGCTGCTGGTAATTCAGAAGTCCAAATCAGATGGCAATGGAGCGGAGTAGGTGAGGAGGTCTTGTTAATTGATGACGTTCAACTACATGAAAAGGAGCCCTATTACGATAGAGTTGTTTGGGGACATGAGCCTGGGCAAGGAGATTTTGATGGAGGTTTAAATGGGTGGGCAGTGCGATCGATTATTCCATTTAATGATCCAGTGAAAACTTGGCAGTGGAAAAACTTTGGGCAATTGGACGAGGCTTTAGTTTCAGATAGAATTAGTGGGTTTTCAAATTTTCCTTATTTGAATTCTTATTCAAATCATAATGGTGCCATGGTGCTCAATGCTGATTTTTTTACCACAGGAGGCGATACAGGGGTGCAGCCACCATATCCAAAATATGAATCAGAATTAATTTCGCCAGTCATTGATTTGAGTAATGTCCAAAATGAAGTCAATTTACGATTTGAACAAATAACGATGTTAGGAGGACAACGTTCGACGAATACCAGTATAAGCTATTCGATTGACGATGGGGCCAGTTGGTCGAGGCCAATTTCACTAAGTGAGCAATTTGAACTTAATGAGTTTTATAGAAACAATCCAGAAATATCAATGTGTGGTTTGGCTGGACAGTCCAAGGTTCGCCTAAAGTTTACTTTTTCAGGTAATCTGTATTTCTGGGCAATTGATGATATTGTTTTGATTGAAAAAGTGAGAAATGATCTTCAAGTAAAATCTAATTTCTTTGCCATTGCTCCAAATTTTCAAACACCAGTAGAACATCTTGAACCCATTCGTTTTTGGGCGGATGTTGAAAATTTAGGTATTTCAGATCAAAAAAATGTTTGGCTACATTCAAAAGTGACCAATCAGTTTAACAATGAAAAGGTGTTTCATGATTCGCTATTTTTGGGAGATATTCAAAGTTGCCAATTGGTAGAAAATATTTTCGAACCTACTTTTTTTTTCAAACCTCCTGCGCAGCAAGCAAAATACGAAGTGCAATATTTTTTGAATTATGATGGTATAGATTCATTAGCCCAAAAGAATATTTTGACTTGGCCTTTTGAAACAACATCCAACACCTATGCAAAGGAAAATGGAGGAACAACGCGGATTGAACCAGTCACAGCTTCTAAAGATTTCGAGTATGGTAACGTCTTTTTTATCGAGCAAGGTTCTGGTTTTAGGTTAGATAGTGTCACCTTCGGAATTGCTAATACCCGAAGTTTATCTGGATTAAGGGTTGAGATTGTGGTCTATAAATTCTTCGGTGACAACAACGAGGATGGCTTTGCCAATTCGGATGAATTTAGAATCGTTGGCTTAGGAGATTATGTTTTCACGGGTAGAGAAGAAGACTTAACCGGAGGAATCATTGCAACCTCCGTATTGGATGTTTCGGATGCCCAACCAGGGGTCAAACTGGATGGAGGACATTACATTGCCACCGTAAAATATCAAGATCAGACGGGTAGAGCCTGCCAAATGCTTGCTAGTCAGGACTTTGATTATACGGCTACTTATTTTTTATATGATTCTTTAAATATACCCAGATACAGTGCTGTAGAAAGAAAGATCAATGACCAATTTGACCTTATTAGTTTAGGCTTTGATTTAATTCCTGTGATTAGAATTCATGTCAATCCTATTTCTTCAGATTTGATAAATGGTATTACTCGAAATCAGAAACTGACTGTGTTTCCAAATCCAGCCACCGATGTTCTAAACATTGAAAATTCGGAAAAAGGCAGACTTTCTATTTATGATAAAAATGGCAAATCTTTATTTACAACAAATGTGCAAGCGGAGCAATCGATTAATATTAAGGAGTTTCCTGTAGGAATGTATTTTTTGAAATTGGAAAATGAGAAAACGGTTTTTAATGGAAAATTTCTGAAAATCGAATAAGCACGAGTACTCCGTGGCAAAAATTATTTTAAATTTCTACGACCAATCGTTTTTTGGCTACGCGCCACGATGGAAAATTTCAAACCTTGAATCGCACTAAAAATATATGAAAGTATCTGTTGAAATAAGTATGTATCCGCTATTAGAGGAATTTGGTACACCTATTTTAGAATTTATTGAAAATTTAAAAGGGCACGAATCCTTAGAAATAAAGTCAAATTCTATGAGCACTCAGATTTTTGGAGAATATGGAACAGTAATGGATGTTTTACAAGCTGAAATGGAAAAGGTATTTTTAAGCAACGACACAATTGTAATGGTGATGAAATTTGTCAATAAAGATTTAAGCTAAAAAAATCTAAATTGTTTGTAACACATTTTATCCCTGTTCGTCCTAAAATTGTTTTTAAATTACCTTAAATTCCGATTAACTATCAATTAACAACAAGGATGTTTGAGAATGCTCAAATTTGCCTTGTAATCTGAAATAATCTAATTTCAAAAATATTGGAGCAAAGGAGAATCCCTTGAACGTATGATTCTCTCTGCTGCTAAACCTTTAAAACTATTTTTTACAATGAAGAAATTACTTTCTCTTTTAGCTTTAGTTGCATTAGTAGCAACTGTTTCTTTCGCTCAAACTCCTGAGATTAAAGTTACTCCAGTAGAAGCTGCTGACAGCCCAAAAATGGACTTTGAGACTTTAGAAGTTGATTATGGAACTATCGAACAAGGTAGTGAGCCGTTAAGAGTTTTTAAATTTACCAATACGGGTAAATCTCCTTTAGTTATCACTAACGCAAAAGGAAGTTGTGGTTGTACTGTACCAAAGTGGCCAAAAGAACCAATCGCTCCAGGTGAAGAGTCTGCAATTGAAGTAAGATACGACACGAACAGAGTTGGACCTTTTACTAAAAGAGTAACTTTGACTACAAACGAAAATGGTGAGAATACTATCGTTCTTACTATCAAAGGAAAAGTAAACAAGAAAGAAGCTGCGCCAAGCCTTCCTGCAAAGGAAAAAGAAGGTGCATTCTAATTGATACAATTTTGATACAAAAAAACCTCGAAGCTTTTGCTTCGAGGTTTTTTTTTGCCCATTTACATTGCTCTTGTTTGTTTGAAAAAAGAAAACCTCCCCAAATTGGAGAGGTTTCTAACCCAAACAAATAAACACAAAAACTACTTTCAATTAAATTATGTTGCAAGTTAAACCTATCCTATTGTAAATTAAACGAGGTTATACGCCTACCTACGTTTTTTGTGACGCAAATTCTTGCCATAATCAGGGTGTAAGTGATTGGTAATCAGTGATTTAAGTCTGTTATTAGTGATGTGCTTTTTTGCGAAATTATGGTCTTATTTTATCTTTTTTTAGCCTATTTTTTTCTTTAGAGTGGATAAAGAACAGAATTCAGAAGCTAAAATTTGATGATATGGCTTTTCTGTTGAGGTTAAATAAATTTGGCAGGACATCGCTACAGTTAATTTTTTTTCCAAAACCAAGTTTTTAGATTCAGCATCTAAAAATCTTTTTTAAATAACTTAGACGGTTGATGGGTTAAATTCTTGGTGCTTAAACAAATACCGTGGAACTTATGAAAGATGAATTCGAGAAATCGGGAGATCGAGATTTCGGGAACAAAACACGTCTCGAAATCTCGAAATCTCGATTTCTCGATTTCTCGATTTCTCGAATTCACAATTTCTCGAACTCGAAAATCTTTGATGAAAAAATTTTAGATTTTGCGCTCCACGACTTTTGTACAAGAACCAAATTCTTTAAATCATCTTGCCTCTGTACGGCTTAACAAAAATTCAATTCTCAGTTCTAAAGCCGTTAATCTCCTTTACAACTTCTTTAGTTTTTAAGTTAAACCAGCTTAACATCTAAGCGCTTTTCAAACTCACGGGATGACGAGAAGCCGCCACCTGAGTAGATAAAACGTTAAAGAATAACTCAGAAGTTTTGAGCGGACAAGGTTTCTTAATCAACTAATCAACGCTTCTGTTAGCTTAAAGTCTATTGCTTCCATGTTCTTAGGTAAGGAGACGACCCTAAATCTCACTTTTTTCCTGTATTTAGTTTTATTTCGGTCAGGTGCTTAGGAGTGATTCAGACATCTTTCAGTCCGCACTTTCTTATAAAAAAAAGAAGGAAGTTGCCGAAGCAACTTCCCTTGTCTGAACAATTATAATCTCAATGAAAAATGTACCATGTAGTCAGTGAGATAAAGACTCAGTTTTTAGCGATACTTGATAAGTTGATTTTTGAAATGTTGAATTTTTTAAAATCCTACCAGTTGACTTTAACAACTTTTTCAGCAATCACTCTTTCGCCATTTGTAATGGTGATGAAATAATTACCACCTTCTAAATTGCCAAGGTCAAGCTCTAACTGATTTTTTCCATAAATACTTTGTAGTCTCTCCTCTTTTATTGATTTCCCATTCAAATCCAAAATATTTATGATTATCTCTGTGGATTCCGTCGTCTCGAATTCGATAGTCGTCCAATCGAAAATGGCATTTGGATAGACATTCATGTCCTTCAGAGCCAATAATCCATCAGCATGTTTGGCTACTGGAAGCGTACTTCCTGCGTCATCCAATAAAATACCATCAATAGCCATATCACTACGGTATCTATCTGGCACATAACCTTTAAATCGTAGTTGAATCACGCGATTGGTGTATTGACTTAATCCAACAAATGCCTTGTTCCAGCTACTTCCCTGGTCACCTGATAAAGACCAGACTTCTGTCCAGGTGAGTCCCATATCAGCACTTACTTCTACTGAAAGAGTACCCATGTGCGCGCCGTACATGTTATAAGCGAAGTTTAGACTTGGGCTAATCGCTCCTTCTAAACTTATACATGGAGTGGTCAAGATTCCAGTATTTCCAGAATTTCCCGAAGCTTCGATGTAGGCAAATAATGCCCCTTCAAAAGCACCTGAAGGGCCGGTTCTTGGTGACGGTGTTTTATTAGTACCAAATGACCAATCCATTTCATCTTCCATGCTCTGCGTGAAATTGTTTAAAGCCATTTCAAACCCTTCTGTGAAAGGTAATCCAAGCAAGTCGTCACAATTCTCGCCCTCGTTTTCCTCCAACACATACAATGCGGTCAAACTACATCCATTAGCATCCGTTACCGATACTTCATATTCTCCGGGTGCCAAGTTTGTCAACTTATCACCAGCCATTCCATTTGACCAAGCCATATCGTATGGAGGCACGCCCCCTTTTGCGTAGATTTCAATTGTTCCATTTGGTTCGCCACCCATTGGGTTGACTACAATGTCATCAATAGTCAATGCCTGCGGTTCTCTAATTCTAACATCTGCTTCAGTATAACATGCATTGTTTACAGTAATGGTTGCGTAGTAGATACCTTCACTTAGGTTGTCAATTGAAGCACCAGTTGTCCCATTAGACCATTCGATAGCGTATCCTGAAGTGTAATTTGTTACATTTATAGTAGCTGAACCATCCTGAAGTCCATTACAAGTCACGTGGTTTCTTTCCAAATTGATGATCGGAAGAATGCACTCACCCGGTTTTTCGCCTAAAAAGAAATTGTCAATAGCAATATCAGACTTGTAACGACCTCCAATTATTCCTTCAATTTGTAGCTGAACATTCTTTCCAGCGTAAGCTCCTAAGTCAATTTCTATTTCGTACCATTGATTACCTTGATTTCCCTCTTTTAGGAAGACTTGATTGAAAGAGACTCCCATATCTTCACTTACGTAAAAGGCTAAAGAACCAGTGTGCTTTCCGTACATGTGATAAGCAAAAGAGATAATTGGTTTTTCGATACCTGTTAAATCAATGCAATCTGTATTAAGAATGGCTGTTTTATAGTAATTTCTTGACGCTTCTAAATAAAGGTAGTGCTCACCATCAAAAGCATTTGTTGGCCCTGTATTACTTGAAGCCGTTTTTCCTGAATTTAACATCCAGTCAAAGCCATCTTCGCTATTTTGGTTGAAAATTCCAATTCCGTTTTCGAAACTTTCAGAGTATGGAAACTGAACATTTGTTTGCTCACAATCAGAAGCAGTCACTTCGTCAGAAACAATTGTAAATGACTCCTGAGCTTGACATCCATTCATGTCCGTTACTGTAACTATATAATTTCCTTCTCCAGTAGTGATAACATCTTCAGATGCTCCATTTGACCACTGATAGGTATATGGTGCATTGCCACCACTTACAACGGTTGCAATTGTTCCATCTTGCTCAGTAGGAGCTGAGGCATTGGTAGCAAATCCTTGTATTTCAATTGCAGTAGGTTCTTCAATAATTACTGCACCGACGACATCACATCCAGTCGCATCCACGATTGTTACGTTATATTCTCCCGCATCTAAGTTGTTGTTAGTCAGTTCATTAGAGCCAGTTGACCAGTTGATTTGGTAGGGTGGCAATCCGCCACTTACGGCAACACTTGCCGTTCCGTCCGAATATCCGTGACAAGAGATGTCTGTTTTTGAAACTGATAAAGTAGGACAAGGTGTGTCATTGTATCCAATTGCAAAAGATACTACCTCAGTACATCCATTTGCATCCTTGATTGTCACAGTATAATTTCCAGGAGTACCGACTATATTATCTTCCATACTACCATTTGACCAGTTGTACTGATATGGAGCAGTGCCACCCGAAACGGTAAGTTGAATTGTTCCGTCTGCGGCCAATTGGTTGGAAGCGTTAGTGGTGGTGTTTGATACTGATAATGGATTTTGAGGTTGAGAAATCACTACCGAACCGCTTACCACACAGTTGTTCGCATCCGAAACTTCAACTGAATAATTTCCAGCTGCCAAATTAGAATTCATTTTGCTTGTACTGCCATTTGACCATCTGTACTGAAATGGAGCAGTTCCGCCTTGAACATTTACAACGGCATAACCACTTTCTTCACCAAAACAATTGACAGCCATCTTTGAGAAAAAGATAGTTGGGCAAGGTACGGTCTCAAATCCAATAACATACTGTCCAGTAGAGGTACATCCATTAGCGTCTGTTACCGTTAGAGTATAATTTCCAGGTTGACCTATTAAAATGTTAGTTGTGGAACTATTATCAGACCACTGGAAGCTGTAAGGAGGCGTTCCACCAGAAACGTTTGCTGTGATTCTTCCATCGGTTGCATCTTGGCTGGTTGCATTCGTTCCAATTAAATTTATATTCAAAGGTGCTGTTGGTTGTATGACCATCGCTGCTTCAGTAGCAACACAATCATTAGCATCCGTTACCGTCACCGTGTAATTTCCCGCAGTTAAGTTGTTGATATTCAGCTGGTTAGAGCCATTTGACCATTGAATTTGGAAAGGGGCAGTTCCGCCATCAATAACAACGGTGGCAGTTCCATCATTTCCACCAAAACAATCCACATTTGTTTGATTAGTAGAAACCGTATGACACTCCACAGGAGGAGTAGTAGGCTCACATGTACTTAAACAACTTGCGTTAGCAACATTGCTCCTGATTAGATCGCCTGGTTGTTTGCCGAAACCATTCATAAAGTTGATTCCTACGCCACTCAAAAGGTGACAATAACTCATGACGGTACCACCTTCAGACGGAATTGGACCATCGCACCCTTCATTTGCTCCAGCAGCAGGGCCACAGCCATCGATTGCCGTATTGTTTCCATTCCATGTACATGCATGCGTGTGAGGCGACCCTAATGTATGACCCATCTCGTGCGCAATTACTCCAACAGTCCAACTATAGGTTGGCAAATCGTAGTAATAATTATAAACATAACTATAGGCATAACCGTAGCTTGAACAAAGGCCATTGACCCATGCAATTCCTCCAGATCTTGGATTTCCTCTCGAAACAAGGTGGGCAATATCACCATTGTATGAAGTTCTATAATTTCTAAAAGCGGTCAATGCTTCTCCTGAAGTAGGCTTGTCGTAAGGGTCTAGCTGTGTCCAAACAAATACTTCAGAAATTTTGGTTGTAATTTCTTCATTTTGGTAAATCGTTGCAACGACATTATAAACACCAGCTATAAACTGGACTGAGGCATCCACCGACCCTTTTTCTTGAAATAAATCATAGTCTAATTCGAAGTAGGTATTAACGCAATTGTTAACTCGATTGGCAGTATTGCCAATGTTTTTCATATTCTCGATTTGATCAGGCGTAAGCGGAATATCCTTAGTGCCACAGTCAAAGCGAGGAGTTTCAATAACATCTTTTTCCCTGTAAAGGAGGTATTCGTTTTCGCTTTGTTCTGTTTTTCCAAGAATAATGTCTCCATCTTGGGGAGTGGTAATAACACTAAGCATTTGGTCGTCAAATAAGCTTAATGCCACTACAGATTCCTTTTCACCTTTTACGATGCCTCTATAATGAGTTCCTTGGTTTTTGAGTGCGTAATTGTCGATTTTATCAGTTTTTACTTTAAAATCGTTTGTGAAAACCTCATACTTTACTAATTCTAAAATTAGTGGTTTTTGGTTTTCTCCTCTTTCAATCTGAAACTCAATTGCTTTTGGTTTCTCATTGTTAAGGTTTGCAAGTGCTGCATTGTCCATTTCGAGCACCTTCCCATCTTTTAGGTTAGATTGCAAACGAGCCATTTGAGCTACATTGGCTTTAGCCTTTAATAAGTTGGTTTTTTTAAAGGAAGTTGTTTCTTTTTTAGCATTTACAACTGTCTGATATACAGATGATTGTGCACTGAGAGGGGTAAGAAATAGGATTGCGGCAAAAGTGAGAATTAAATTTCTAAGCATGTTTTCTAAATTAATCTGTTACTTGAATATCTTAATTATTAATAAATGTGTCTAAGACCAACTATGGAGAGGGGAATAAGGAGGAGAGACCTGATTTTTAGAATGTGCAGAGAAAATTAATTGTGCAGAAGAATAGTGAGTGAGCCCGTGTGGGTCTGAATATGACTGCAAATTAGCCGTCGAGCTTGTTTGTATTGTTACTGAAATTTTAAAATTGTGACATGAATAAGTCGCAATTTTTATTTCAATTTATATGTGAGACCGAACTTGAAGGTGGGAGGTGTAAAGTGAGAAAAATTTGAGTGAGACCAAATTCATTTAAATGAGTATGAATTTGATATTATAGGTTCAAAATCCAGTCCAATAAAAATAGGAAAAATAGATTTAGGCATTTTTTTTAATTGTTACTGACTGATTTTCAGGTATTTATGGAAGTTATTTTGAAAATTGAGATTGCTTAGAATACCGATTTTTTTTAGAATTACAAATGAGAGGAATTTATTATTTTATAATAGATATATCATAAATTATTTTTTTGCCTCTATTTTTTAGCGCACTGTTCGCCTATTTATTGCCCAGCTTTTTTTGAGCAATATTATACGAATTTGTTACATCGTCTTTTCGAGTAGTAAAAATTAGGGTGACATGCAAAAAAAGCTAAATTGAAAAACTGGGTATGGAAAAAAGTGTTTTTTATGAAAGTTTTTTCAAAAAAAATAGAATAAAGAGTTGAAAAGTTGTTGGTAACTCCAATCCCACTCTTACCGTTAGAACAATCGTTATCCCTATCTTTGAGAAATTTCTATTTTATAGAAAATTAAATTAACAGGTTTATAAATGTCATTTTTAGCATCAGCAAGAAAGTATCGTCCCCAAAGATTTGAGGATGTAGTAGGGCAGGAGCACGTCGCCATGACGTTGAAGAATGCTTTGAAAAATGATAAACTTGCTCATGCCTTTCTTTTTACGGGGCCACGTGGAGTAGGCAAAACCACTTGCGCGCGTATTCTTGCCAAAGTTTTAAACTGTCAGAATAGAACGGACGAATTTGAGCCTTGCAATAGTTGTGATAGTTGCACGAGTTTCAACAACAGCAGTTCCACTTTCAATATCTTCGAATTAGATGCCGCTTCCAACAATTCGGTAGATCATATTCGAGGATTAAATGAGCAAGTTCGGTTTCAACCGCAAAAGGGTTCTAAGAAAGTTTTCATCATAGATGAGGTGCACATGCTTTCGCAAGCAGCTTTCAATGCTTTTTTGAAAACATTGGAAGAACCGCCAGAGTATGCAGTCTTCATTTTGGCAACTACAGAGAAACATAAAATCATTCCGACCATTCTTTCCAGATGTCAGATTTATGATTTCAAAAGAATACCGGTTGGAAGAATGGTGGAGCATTTGGAAACCATCGTAAAGCAAGAAGGACTGGAGGCAGAGACCGAAGCACTTTCAGTTATTGCACAAAAGGCCGATGGCGCACTTCGTGATGCACTTTCTATATATGATAGAATCGCTGGTTCGGTTGAGAAAAAAATCACTTATGACGATGTCATCAAGAATTTGAATGTTCTTGATTATGATTATTACTTCAGATTTGTGGAGGCGATGGTCACGGAGGATTTATCCAAAGTGATGCTCATTTTCAATGAAATTACTCAAAATGGATTTGAGCCCGATTTGTTCATCAACGGATTGGCTGAGCATTTTAGAAATTTATTGGTGGCAAAAGATGCGGCTACTGTCCAATTATTAGAACAGGGTGATGCCCTCAAAAAAAGATATTTAGATCAAGCGGCGATTGTTCCTTCCTCGTTTTTGTTGAGTGGGTTAAATATTCTCAATAACTGCGACATCAACTATAAAATGGCGAAAAACAAACGCCTGCATGTAGAGATGTCTTTGATCAAACTGACTTATATCAATCGAGCATTGTCTCAGCAGTCCATGGCAATGCCATCAGAAGTGCCGACGACCTCCAATCAAAAAAGGACTTCAAATGTGGTGATTGAAAAAATTGAGGCTGCTCCAAAAGTCGTCAGTGAACCAGAAACAAAAATTGAAAAGGTAGTTAAAGAAGAGCCGCCAATTCAAAAAGAGGCAATTGAAGTAAATGAAGTAAAAGCACCGGAATCCGTAATTGAAGTTGCAGCAGAAAAAGAGGAGAAAAATAAAGTAACGGCTGATACCTCTGTTCCAAGCTTGGATTTGAGTTCTATCATGGCTGATGTGGAAGCGGAAGAAGAAGATGAGGACAAAGCAGAGGAAGTGACCCTTGAAAAATTACAAGCCGCTTGGGAAAAATACGAAGGTTCTACTTCTCACTTAAAAGTGGTAAAACAAGCTGCTGTTTTAGGCTTGGAAGGAGAAAAGATTATCGTAAAGGTAGGATCGAAGTTGGCTCAAAATGCCTTGCTTCAAGAAATTCCAATGGTTGAGTTTCTCCGTAAGGATTTAAAAAACAGAAATATAACTTGGGAAATTGTCATTGATGAATCCCTTGTGCCAAAGAAACCTGAGAAACCGAAAGTACTGACTTCCAAAGAGAAATTTGCTCAAATGGTGGCGGTGAATCCTAATATTAAAAGGGCAATTACGCTTTTTGATTTGAAACCAGAGGAGTGAATTAGTTAATTGAGTTGATTAAGTTAATTTAGATTATTGAATTTACTCTATTCAGATTTTTACCTAAGTTTTGAGGAATAAAAATGTTGAACCTTTTTATTGATAATTTTGGTTATTCGAAACTGAAAACTCCTTTTCAAAAAACTATATCCTTTTTATTTATCCTTTGGTTTTTCCTTTTTCTACCATGCCTTTCATTTGGTCAATTCGACACAATTGATAAAAATGCTCAGTCAGTTCCTGATTCATTATATACCTACGAGCAGATTGCCCATCACCTTACCAAGAATCTTGAAACAGATCTGGAAAAAGTAAGAGCCATTTTTGTTTGGATAGCACATAATATCGAATATGATATTAAGTCCTATGACAATAAAACCATTGCTTATGAATTTAAGCTCGAAATGCTCGATGATTTATTAAGGTCTAAGAAAGGAGTTTGTGGACAATATTCATATCTTTTTCAGGTCATGTGTGGAGTGGTGGGGTTAGAGAGTTATTTCATCAGTGGCATTGATTATTCGCTTTCAGAAGAGGGGCATGCTTGGAATGCAGTTGAAATTGATGGTGAGTACTATCTCTTTGACGTTACTTGGTCTGCTGGAAGAATTGCGAATTTTCAATATTTCCATGAGTTTAATGATGCGTATTTTATGCTCACTCCACAAAGGTTTATTAAATCTCACTTTCCGCATGATCCAATATTTCAATTTTTAGAAAATCCTATCACCTTAGATGATTTTTTATATCGCGATTTTTCAAAATTGGATGAAAAGAGTGATTATAATTTTCGTGATACTTTGAAAACTCATTTTGAAAAAACTGAATTAAATCAATTCATTTCTACTTATCAAAGGATGGAAAAAAATAAGGATCTAAATCCTGCTTATGATAAGAATTTAGAATGGATGTGGGGCAGCCTAAATATTATGCTCGCAAATCATGCAAATCAAAGTTGCAATACGGCCATTGATGTTTATAATAAATTTATGAACTCGAAACGTAAATTTTTCAAACGGCCTAAAATGAGCAAAGAACGAGTTAAGGAGATGATTGACCTTGCTGATTTTGCAATAAGAACAGCAACCAATCATCTCAAAAAAGTTGATTACGTTTCTTACGAAAATAAAAAATGGTTTGATGACCTAAAAATCAGGGTGGACGAAATGGAAAGTCTAATTGAAAGGGAAAAGAAATTTGTCAAAAAGTATAGCAAGACTCCAAAAATTTTCAGACCCTTTGTTGTCTTTTTTATGATTTAAAGCAAATTCAATTCGTTCTAAACAAAGTAACCCCTCCCTCATGAACAGTTTGCACACCATCCAACCAGTCAATTTCTACAAACCAAGTATAAACTCCCGTATCTAAAGATTTTCCTTGCCAAGAGCCATCCCAACCTTCAGATTCTAAGTTTGGCTGAAAGTTTTCGTTTTTGAAAACCAATCCGCCCCAGCGATCAAAGACCGCAAATTGAGTGACGTTTTCTATTCCACTTTGTGAAAAAACCGTAAAGAAATCATTGATACCATCATTATTGGGAGAGAAGGCCTCCGGTAGAAAAACTCTTTTTTCGTTTGGATCTGGTTCTGGGACACGTACAGTGATTGTGGCCGTAACCATACATCCAGCAACGTCTGTTATAGTTACTGTATAAGTTGAGGTTTCGGTTGGAGAAGCTGTAGGACTAGCACAATCAGTACAGCTAAGACCTGTTGCGGGGAACCACTCGTAAGTATAAGCTGGTGTTCCTCCCATTACATCCGTTTTCAAGGTTTCAGAACCACCTCTTGAAATGGTGATTTCAGAAGCCAATTGCACTTCAAAATCAGATAAAGCAAATAAATCTGTACTATCTGAAAAAGTACAACCATCTGTGTCTTGAACATAAATACGATAACCTCCTTCCGCTAAATTTTGAAACAATGCATCATTTTGAAAATTGACATTATCCAAACTAAAAATCCATGTTGGATCAGTATTAAGTACCTCAATATTTCCATTCGGGAATCCTGGACAACTCGGATCGCTTGAGGTGAATTCAATTGTCGGAGTCATTTTTTCATCAATAACAAAATCCACGGTATCCATGCAGCCAATCGCGTCTGTGACAATCAATTGATGTTGGCCAACTTGGAGCATGTCAGCAATCGAAGCGTCCATGCCACCGCCATCCCATAAATATTGAAAAGGACCAGTACCACCTGTTACAGTAGCAGATGCAATGCCAGCGTCACTATCTGGGCAACTGTCTGTAGCATCCACCATGGTTTCTATTTTTTCACTGACCTTAATTTCGGCTGAAGCCATATCCATGCAGCCCGAAAGGTTATCTAAAATTTCTATCGAAATATTAAAAGTACCTGGATTAGGAAAAGATAAGGAACGCATGTTTTGCCCTGGCAACTGAGCGCCTAACACATTCCAAGTCGTATCATAGCATGGAATAGCGTACCACTCAAAGTCCATGTCTCCCTCGTTGTCGGTATATTGCCCACTGTCTCTAAATTCGATTTTAATTTCTTGTCCATTTCCTTCATAAAAAAACCAATATTCATGGTCTGGATTGTAAGTGTTTGGCTCTACAAATAGTGGAGTAGGGATAGTCATACCCGCCGGGTCGTCTTGAGTTAAGAGTTGATTTGTATTAGGGTCAAAACGATAACAAGCGTCCACCAATTCCATCGGATTAGACCAAATAGAATAGGAGCCAACAATTTTCAAAGCATACAAACATCCATTATTATCAGTTGGAAAATCATGGATAAAAGGCGCCTGAAAGTCTCCTGTAGAAACCAAAGCATAAAGGAAAACAGGTTCTACATCTAAATCAAGCGTTGCATTAAAGTCAACCTGAGCAGGCGGATCGCAAATGATTTGCTGACTTGCGGATAGGGAAACATCGTTGATGCCACAAGGAATTTGACCAAAAAGCCAATTTCCATTCAAAATAAAAAATAGAACGATAATGAGTTTGTCAAAAGACAGAACGCTATTCATAGAGTTGTTTTTCAAAAAAAACGTGAACTTAAGTAAGAGTGGTGGCAGGCTTGAATAGTTGGCAGCTTTCGTTGAGGTTTATAAATTAAATTTGATCTAAGTTGAGGTTAATAAAGAAGCTTTGCTATGGTTTTATTTTTACACGGTTAAATTGTTTGGGAAAACCACGTAACCATTCAACCATTTAACAATTTTGCCTTGATTAATTTGACCCAAATAGATCTACCTTAAATTAAATTGAGTTAACAGGGCGGTGCCCTTATAGCTAATTTGGTTTAGGTTGTTTTGACAAAAGTAAGAACTGTTTTGAAATATTTATGAAAAGGGTAATTCAATTTGTCTAAGAACTTTTACTTTTGCGCAGCTTATCAACAATTTGATGAAAATAATTTTAAGAAACGCTAAGGTTTATCATCCTTCCTCACCGCACCATGGCAAGCGGATTGATATTTTCATCAAAGGAAAAAAGATAGAAAA
>CALDSS010000017.1 GCA_937924495.1 uncultured Saprospiraceae bacterium | reverse complement strand
CCACTCAATTTATTTTTGAATGTGGTGCTGTTTGCGTTGGGGATTGGATTGGTTTCTTTTCTATTGTTGGTCAACAAGCAACTCGGCGATAAATTCGAAAAAAACTTGGCTGAAATTGACATGGTGATTGGCGCCAAAGGCAGCCCATTGCAACTCATTCTTTCGAGTATGTATCATGTCGATGCCCCTACTGGCAATATTCCGCTTGAAGCGGCCAAGCCATTTTTAAATCCAAAACATCCGTTGATTAAAACGGCCATTCCACTTTCGTTGGGAGATAACTATCAGGGATACCGAATTGTAGGAACGACCGAAAACATGCTCGGTTTGTACAATGCAGAAGTGGGTGAAGGAAAGCTGTGGTCAAGAGATTTTGAATGTGTGATTGGTGCCAATGTCGCAGCGGAACAAGGGCTCAAATTGGGCAGTGCTTTCCATAGTGCCCATGGATTGGTGCATGATGATATGATGGCACATGCACATCATGATTTCATTGTTTCGGGTATTTTAAAACCGACGGGTTCTGTGATTGATCAATTGATTTTGACGAGTACCGAAACCATCTGGCATGTCCATGAAGAAGAGCCAAAAGAAGGTGCCGAACCTGAAGAAGAAAAAGGGCCAGATATCACTTCCATCCTCGTTCAATTCAAAGGCAATAATTTCCGTACTTTGAGCATGCCGCGTGCCATCAATGAAAATACTAATATGCAGGCGGCCTCCCCTGCCGTGCAATTAAATATGCTTTACGCAAATATCGGAGCTGGTGAAAAAGCACTTCGATGGATGGCGGCATTGATTATTTTCGTTTCCATGTTGAGTATTTTTATTTCGCTTTATTCTTCTTTGAAAGAAAGAAAATATGAACTTTCCATCATGCGTGTGATGGGTGCTTCACCGACCAAAAATCTCGCATTGATTCTTACCGAAGGTTTGGTTTTGGCGGCCATCGGATGTGTGATTGGCATTCTTTTGAGCCATGTAGGTATGTCGCTCCTTGCCGGAAAATTAAAAGAAGCTTACCAATATACTTTCGAACCGTGGATGTTTTTGAAGGAGGAGGGATATTTAATTTTGGGTGGTTTGGCGATTGGTTTGGTGGCAGCATTGATTCCTGCTGTTCAGGCGAGTAAAACTGATATTTCGAGGACGTTGAGTGAGGGGTAAACCCTGATTTCATTGGTTTTGTGTGTAGAGACAATTCATGAATTGTCTTTACAGGAATTGTCCCTACTACCACAGAACTACACCGATTTTTCCACAAAATACATCTCCACCTCTCCCTTATTTTTAGCAGCAATTTTTCCGCGCGACGTGCATTTAAATTGCGTTTTCACTAATCCAAAAGTATCTTCAGAAATATTCACTTTCCCAGGTTCTCCACTTGACTCCATTCGGGCAGCGAGGTTGACGGCATCGCCCCAAATGTCATAAGCGAACTTCCGGTTCCCTACTACCCCTGCTACCACCGAGCCGGTATGAATTCCAATTCGCATTTGAAAAGTATCAATTGTTTTACGGCGCTCATCCATGAAGGCTTGCATTTCGAGTGCAGCGCTGATTACGTTTTGAGGATGCGTTTGATTTGGTTCAGGGAGACCTCCAACTGCCATATAAGCATCTCCAATCGTTTTGATTTTTTCGACATTGTACTTATCCATGATGGCGTCAAAACCACGGAAGCAGGCATCCAACTCCGCCACCAATTCTTCTGGCGTTAGTTTTTCAGCAATCATCGTGAAGCCTTTAAAGTCACTAAAAAGCACTGTTACAGAATCATATTTTCGAGCTTTAGCGTTGCCATTTTCTTTAAGTTCATTCGCCGTTTCTTCTGGAAGAATATTGAGCAGCAACTCATCAGAGCGTTGTCTTTCTTTCTCTATAATTTCATTTTTTTCTTCCAACGCCTGATTCGCTTTTGTTTTGATTCGATAACGATTGTAAAGTAGCATCGCCAGCAAAAACAAACCAATTGCCCCACCAATCAATGAATTTCGAACAATAGCTTCTCGTTCAATTTTTGCATTCAATAATGCGTTGCGTGATTCCTGTCTTTCTACTTCTATATCCTTCTGCAAATCACCAAACAAAGCGCGCTGATGCACCAATGATTTTGCTCGATCTTCGTCAATGATTACATGCCGAAGTTTATTGTATTTCCTTTCGTAATCATAAGCCGTTTTATAATTTCCGCGTAAAGCGTAAATCTTTGAAAAGTCTTTATACGCATTCCGCTCAAATCGTTGATCTCCAATTTCAATGGCCAAATCGAGCATTTTTTGAGTGTACTCAATAGCTTGTTTATAATCTTTTTGCCTACGATAAACATCTCCGTAACCATTGAAAACTTCCAACAATCCTTTTTTCAAATCTATCTTTCTGAAAATCTCTTCTCCTTTTCGGAAATAGTTCAGCGCAATATTCCATCGTTGGCTGGCGTCATTTTTCTTGTTCAATTCGTTGTAGTAGGAACCCAGATCTTTATACATCCCTCCGAGGTTATTGTACGCCTCTCCCATTCCACTTTCATCTTCAATCTTCGTTCTAATTTCAATTACCGCTTTTGTGATATCAATTGCCGAATCGAACAAAATTTTAGCTGCTTCATATTCCTCAGCATCTACATGCTCCTGCGCCATATCGCCGAAAATACTTCCGATATTTGTTAGAGCCGTAGCCCGTTCCCAATCATATTCTAACTTTTGAAAAAGAGAATCTGCTTTTTGAAAATAGTCCAACGCACGTGGTAAATCATCCAATCCAAATTGAATGTTTCCATCCATATTATAGGCAAGAGCCATTGCCTCTTCATCGTTCGTCTGTTCTGCGTAGATTCGATATTTTAGGATAAAATCTTGAGCTTCGACATAGTTGCCTAACTTCTCATGGGCGATGCCAATATTGTAATGTAAGCGAGCGATTCGAGCCGTATCTTTCAATTCCGCTCGTAGCTGTTTCGATTTTTGATAATTGGAAATGGCCTCAATGTATTGCCCCTGCTCATCGTAGATGTTTCCGAGATTGTTATAAACGGAGGCAATACCTTTTGTATCGCCTAACTCCTGCCGAATTTCAAGTGCCTTTTTATTGGCTTCAATCGCTGCTTCAATGTTGTTGTGAATGGTTTCCACCACACCGAGGTCATTCCAAGCTTTGCTCAGTCCTCGTTTATAATTTAATTTTTCCGAAAGGGAAATGGCCTCCTTAAGATAGGAACGGGACTGGTCAGGATCTTCCATTTTGAGCATCCAACCTAACTCATCCAAAATCAACACACGAGTAGTGTCTTGCTTGGCTTTCGCCAAAAGTTGTTGCATGGAATCAAGTTCCGTTTGAGCAGTCAAACTAAACGAAAAGAGGAGGAGTAAAACCAAACTTGCAGAATGCTTAAAAACAGTTTGCATATTCAAATGTAAAAATAAAGCACTTACTTTGTGGGAAATCTAAAAAAAATGCAGACAAGAGCACAGATTTCGAGGGCGGCCATTCAACGATTATATATTTCAATGCGACACCTTTTTGTTCGTGGACATTACAAACCATTAGGTGTTTCTGGTGAAGCTATGATTGAGGCCATGATGAAACTTAAACCCGAAATCTACGGCTCCATAGCCGATCCTGAACGAGTAGAACTCAAAGGATTGCTTTATATTTTTCAGAGACTACCGCAGGGCATAGAAGAATGCAGATACGTGAAATTAATTGGTAGAGAAGGTTTCGAAAACTCTGATTTTAAGCCCATTATTCCTTCCAAAAGAAGGCGTCATTGTTATCGCATCGATAAAGAGCAGATGTATATTGAAATGACACGTGGGCGAAGTGATATTTATGATATTTTGACTCACCTTACCTTCATGTACATCGAGGCAGAAAAAATCAGAACGAATAGTTTTGACACAAAAAATAGACCGCGACGTGAATGGGTGATGTTGCAAGAAATGGTAGAGCAAATGGAAGCTGGTGAGGAGATAAATTTGGAAGTGGGATACACTTATTTGAGCACTGTCTTGGGTAGAACCTATGAAGAAACGATTGCGGCTGATAAGAATTTCTCGAATTCATGGGGTGTAAATAGTCTTTTTAGAATCGCTTATTGGCTGGGCAAACGCAGCGTAGAAGAATTCAAAGAAAAAAATGACCGACAGATTAGTTTCTCTTCCGCTTTGCGCGAACGACTGGGCAGCCATATTTATGGAGAACAATGGGCTACAAAAATCAAGCGATTTCTTGAAGAAAAAAACTTGATAGCCCATCCAATTCATATCATCAGTGCAAATATGCATAGTGTCATGAATTCCATTTTCGCGAAAGCGGCTATAAAATCTGACTTGGTGAGTATTGAAGAAGTCGCTGAGAATTTGAGTAAACCCACCAGTGCAAAGCTGCGAGAAAAAGTCAGAAAATTTGCCCTTAAAAACGGAATGTATGAGTTGAGCGATCACAGTGGAATGAATATCTCGGTACAGATTTTTGATTCCACGAAAGTGGAAAAATACTTGCCAGAAGAAATCAACTGGAAATCAAAAAATCCATTCGTCATCATTGTAATGGATTATGCTTTTGGAGAACAGGCGTATGAATCAATGGATGAATTACTCAAACCTTACGAGAAAGAAGAGGAACGAATTCCTCTAAATATTGAGTCCATCAACATCATGGGAAAAGCGGGGATTTTGACCGGAGACAAGGGAGATATCATGATTCCTCAATCGCATGTTTTTGAAGGGGGCGGTGATAATTATCCTTTTGAAAATGACTTAACTACCGAAGAATTTGAAGGTCATGGAATTGGTGTTTATGAAGGCTCAATGGTTACCGTGCTGGGAACTTCGCTCCAAAACAAAGATATTTTGAGATACTTTCTTCGTTCTTCTTGGAAAGGGGTTGGTCTGGAAATGGAGGGAGGTCATTATCAAAAAGCCATTCAAGCTGCTTCAAAAATCAGACATAGCATCAGCAAAGATGTGAAGTTGAGATATGCCTATTATGCTTCAGATAATCCGTTAGAGACCGGTAGTACTCTGGCATCTGGAAGTTTGGGTTTAGATGGCGTAAAACCAACTTATCTCATCACCAATCGCATTCTCAATCGATTGGTCTAATCTTTGGCTTTAATTAAGACCCGCCCAAAAATAACTTCCCGATTTCAAAAAATTAGTGAAGGAAAAGTGATTGATAATGAGGTTTTTCAAGCTAATTTTTTGAATTGAGGAGGGAAGTTATTTTTGAGTAACACTAATCTCGAATTTTAACTTTCACTTAGCAATATCATTTCGGATATTTGCGTCTAAGAAATGAAGTTGATTAAGAAACTATTTTAAAAAAAATTATAAATAAATAATAATTCCGATGAAGAAATTATCAATGTTATTAATGCTGAGCCTTTTGTTTGTGGCTCAAGCTGCATTTGCACAGCAAGACGATGTGCCTGCTTTTCCAGATAAAGAAAAAGTAGAGGAGCCAACTCCTGAAGAAATAGCTGAACAAAAAAGAAATTCAAGAATTGAATCCATGAGGGCTCAACGAGCAGAAAGAGCTAAAGAGTTGGAAGGCAAAACAGATGAAGAAAAAGCAGAAATCAGAAAAAGATGGCGTGAAGAAGCAAAAGCAGAAAGAGAAGCTGCAAAAGCAGAAAGAGAGAAAAAAATGACGCCAGAGCAAAAGAAAAGACAAGAAGAACGAATTGCAAAATATAAAGCTAAAAAAGAAGCTCGTGAGAAAGAGTTAGAAGGTAAATCTCCTGAAGAGCAAGCAGAAATCAAGGCAAAATGGAAAGCGGAGGCTGAAGCCAAACGTGCGGAAAGAGCAGCTGAAAAGGAAGCTCGCAAGACAAAAAGAGAGCAAATAAAACAGAATAGAGAGAAGATGCAGAAAAGAATTGCGGAGCGCAAGGCTAAGAAGCAAGCTGAGATTGATACGCTTGTTACTGAAACCAAAGAAGAGCGCAAAGCAAGAAGAAAAGCGGAGCGCAAAGCAGCTAAAGAGGCGAAAAAAGCAAAGAAAGATCGCAAGAAAATGTTGAAAGAAAAGCAAGAAGAGTTTGAGAATTAATACGCGTTTGCAAACGCTCATTCTATAAATTTCAATAAAAAAATCCTCAATCGACCATCGATTGAGGATTTTTTTATGTTTTTCCTTACGGGAAATTTATAGATTTCCTCTCAATTCTTGCTCTCTTTCCAAGGCTTCGAAAAGGGCTTTGAAATTTCCTTTTCCGAAAGATTGAGCACCTTTTCTTTGAATGATTTCAAAAAACATGGTTGGACGTGCCTGAACCGTTTTGGTGAAAATCTGAAGTAAATATCCTTCGTCATCTCTATCGACCAAAACACCTAATGGACGCAAAGCTTCGATGTCCTCGTCAATTTTTCCAACGCGCTCTTCCAACGCATCATAGTAGCTGCCTGGTACTTGCAAAAACTCCATGCCGCGTTCTTTCAACTTGGTCACCGTGTCAATGATATTATCGGTAGCGACAGCAATGTGCTGAACACCTGGGCCTTCGTAAAATTCCAAGTATTCATCTACCTGAGATTTCTTTTTACCCTCTGCTGGCTCGTTAATTGGAAATTTGATACGGCCATTCCCGTTGCTCATCACCTTACTCATCAAAGCAGAATATTCCGTAGAAATATCATTGTCATCGAAAGAAAGAATTTGAGCGAAGCCCAATACTTTTTCGTAGTATTCTACCCATTTGTTCATCGCACCCAGCTCTACATTTCCTACCATGTGATCCACAAATTTCAACCCAACTGGATCTGGATTGTACGCTGTTTCCCACTTTTGAAAACCAGGTAAGAAAATACCCTTGTACTCATTTCTTTCAACAAAAATATGCACTACTTCTCCATAAGTATAAATTCCTGAACGAACCACATATCCATTTTCATCTTCTTCTTTGGTTGGAGACATGTAGTGTTTTGCGCCCCTTTTGATAGCCTCTTCGTAAGCCTTTGTAGCATCTTCTACCCAAAGTGCTGTTACCTTCACGCCATCACCATGCTGATCAATATGGCGACCAACATCCGTACCACTCCGAAGCGGAGAAGTCAATACCAATTTGATTTTGTCCTGAACGACTACGTAAGATTCGTAATCTCTATTTCCAGTTTGCAAACCAGAATAAGCTAAGGATTGGAATCCCATTACTGATTTGTAATAATGTGCTGCTTGTTTTGAATTACTCACATAAAATTCGAGGTAATCCGTTCCCAACAAAGGCATAAAATCAGCGGCCTGATCATATAATTTTGGAAGATCTAATGATGCTGTATGCATATATCTTTACTTTTTTAATTTATAATTAGTTGTCATGACAAATATATGGAGAATTTGGAGAGGTTGTTTTGTTTTCAATATGATTTTTTTTCAAAAGCGACTAAGAGGAACGCGGATGACACGGATGGACGCAGATTATCGCGAATTTCTACAATTTTGGGCATTTAGCCTTTTTTCTTCCTTTAGGAAAATTCCATTTTAGAGTTTTGAATTTATAACCGAGAATTATTCGAAAAGAACGAGTTGGTTTTGAATAAAATAGAACAAAATGGTCTTCTAATCCGAAGGCATATAATATCTCTAAATTTAATTTTTTATATGCTAATGAAGCGCCTGTAATACCAACCCATTCATCATTGATAGTTCCAAAATAATTATACTCTCGTATTAAACTACCATTTGTTTTAATTCTAAATAGAAAATTATGTCCTATACCTCCTTTAATCGCAAACCAATTAAAAATACCTTGTTTTATCAAAAGAGAATTATAGGTATGTAAATAGTCAAGATTTTTATACCCAAAAAAGCCACTAGCGTAGTGCCCTTTTACATACTTCCTCCCAAAAGAGGACCTAATTGACAATCCGAACTTCTTATATATTGGCTGCTTTATCTCAAGACCTACAAAGTATGATCTCTTATCAAAATCATGGTTAGAAAAAGCAAATGCATCGTCAGCATCACTAAAAAATTCTTCCAATTTAGTTGCTTCACTGCCTATAAAAACACTCAAATCAGCTTTTTGTGAAAAGCTATTAAAACTCAGGAGAAGTAAAATGAAGATTATTCGAATTTCCATAGATCTATTTTAAAAATTTAGATCAATAATCAAGCTAAAAAATCCGCGAATATCCGCGTTCATCTGTGTCATCCGCGTTCCTCTAAATCGCTCGTGCAAGTCTAGCACAAGCTACTCCTCAAAATTCCCAAACACCTGATTCATAATTCTCAAAAAAGTATCATAGTCTTCATCCGAAAGTCCTTCCCAACCTTTTTGGCGTAAAGCCATCACCGTTGGGAGAATTTCATCATAAACTGCTTGTCCTTTTTCGGTGAGAAAAATATCATGGCGTCGTTTGTCATCTTCAGCTTTTCGACGTTCCGTGAATTCTTTTTTACAAAGCAAATCTATGATGCGAGAAACGGTCGGAGCATCCTTAAAACTCCGCGTTGCCAATTCATTTTGAGGCAAGCCATTTTCCTCATTTAATAAATCCATCAAAACCCATTGCTCGGTCGTCAAATCAACACCCGCTTTTTTGAAGGCTTGCAAAAAAGTGAGTCGTATCAATCGGTAGTTCCGATCGATATAAGTGCCGAATGGTTTTGGATTTTTTGATGACATAAGTGATCAATCAGGAGTTCGGGAAATCGAGAGTTCGAGAGTTCGAGAAAACTGTGTTCTCGAACTCTCGAATTCCCAACTTCCCGAATTTATCTTTCATATAAATCATAAACTCAAAAGAAACAAAGAAAACAATTTAGTGCGGCTACTGCGCATCTATCGCTGCGATACCAACCATCTCTACAATCTGCCGCACAGTGGCTCCCATTTGGAGGATATGAACTGGTTTTTTCATTCCTAAAATAATAGGACCGATGATATCCAACTCCCCCACACTACCGAGTAAATTATATGCAAGATTCGCAGAGGAAAGACTTGGAAAAATCAAGGTATTCGCTCGATGTCCTGCGAGTTTTGAAAACGGATAATACTTCTGCATCAAATCAGGGTTAACCGCAAATATAGCCTGCATTTCTCCATCAGCAATCCAATCAGGGTGACGTTCGTGAACGATTTCTGTGGCTTTTCTCATCAGGGCACCTGACTTTCCTTTAGAAACAGAACCAAAATTGGAATAAGTGACCATGGCAATTTTCGGTTCGATATTAAACTGCCTAACCTTTTCTGCCACAAGTTCAGTGATGTCGGCAATATCCTCTGCATCCAAAAAATGATTGATAGCCGTATCAGCTAAAAATAGTGGACCCTGTTTGGTCATGGCAATATGCACACTTGCTACTTTTTTCACTCCTTCTCTTGGGCCAATAATTTGCAACGCAGGCTTGAGTGTATCTGCAAACTTTCTGGACTGTCCACCAATCATTGCATCCGCTGCCCCAGTCTCTACCATCATCGCGCCGTAGCTACTTCGAGTAGTCATGAAGCTGCGCGCATCTGCCAAGATAAGCCCTTTTCGCCTTCTTTTTTCGTAGAAAAGTTGAACGTACTTTTCGAAGGTTGCTTCATCTGCTTTTGAGATATGATTTTTAGGATCTAAAATTTTCACATTCGGCAAGTCGATCATGTTCTCCTCCATCATTCGCTTCACTGTATCAATATTTCCTAAAAGGATAGGAATAGCGATTTTTTCCTCAACGACCTGCTGCACTGCCTTCAAAACAGATACATTTTCTGCATCAGCGAAAACGACTTTTTTGAGTTCTTGCTTGGCTTTGTTTTCAATGATTTTTGAGAGCGAATTATCATGTCCGAGACGTAGCTCAAGTTGATTCTTGTAGTGCTCCCAGTTCTTGATAGGTTGCTTTGCCACACCTGCATCCATGGCCGCTTTTGCTACCGCAGGTGCCACTGTTGAAATCAATCTTGGGTCAACGGGCTTGGGAATGATGTAGTCTTTTCCGAAGTTTAGATTGGAATTATTGTATGCCATATTCACGATGTCTGGCACTGGTTTTTTAGCTAATTCAGCAAGTGCTTTTACGGCGCCTAACTTCATAGATTCGTTGATTTCTGTAGCACGTACATCCAACGCTCCTCTAAAAATAAACGGAAAACCTAACACATTATTAACTTGATTAGGATAATCAGAACGACCTGTCGCCATGATGCAATCTGGGCGCGCTGCTTTTGCCTCTTCGTAACTGATTTCAGGCGTTGGATTTGCCATTGCGAAAATGACAGGTTCGGGTGCCATGACTTTTATCATTTCACCATTCAAAATATTACCTCTTGAAAGGCCAATGAATACATCTGCATCTTTTAAAATATCAGCCAAAGAAGTATCCGCTGAAACGGTTCCATTGACAAATTCAGGTTTCTTTCCAGTCAGATTATCTCTGTCAGGATGAATCAATCCTTTGCTATCATACATGAAAACATTCTCCTTTTTCGCGCCAAGCGAAATATAAATTCGCGTACAAGAGATAGCTGATGCCCCTGCCCCATTCACAATGATTTTCACTTTTGAAATATCTTTGCCAACTATTTCCAGAGCATTGAGCAAAGCCGCTCCACTAATGATCGCCGTTCCATGCTGATCATCGTGCATAACGGGGATGTTTAGTTCTTCTTTGAGTCGTTCTTCAATTTCGAATGCGTCAGGTGCAGAAATGTCTTCCAAATTCACCCCTCCAAAAGTAGGCTCCAAAATTTTGACGGTTCGGATAAATTCATCGACGTTTTTCGTGTCCAATTCTAAATCGAAGCAATCTATATCTGCATATATTTTGAAGAGCAATCCTTTTCCTTCCATCACGGGTTTGCTGGCCTCTGGGCCGAGATCTCCCAATCCTAAAACCGCCGTTCCGTTACTGATAACTGCTACGAGATTTCCTTTTGCGGTATAATCATAAACCGCATCTTTTTTCTCTGCAATCACAAGGCAAGGCTCTGCTACTCCCGGGGAATAGGCAAGCGACAAGTCACGCTGATTGGCAGTAGCAGTCGTTGGAATTACTTCAATTTTTCCAGGACGACCTTCAGAATGGTATCGAAGAGCCGCTTTCTTTAAAGAATTTTTATCCATATCGTATTATTGGTTCTTAGACAAATTTATGATTTATCTAAGAACGGTTATTTTAAAATTTGGAGGCGCAAATGTAGGTTTTACCGCACTTAAAAGGGCGAAACCTAAAATGAAATTACCTTTGTGTCAGATGTTCAAGAATCTACCAGACATATTGCCTAATCGATTGGCTATCAAAGTCAAATCATCAGTGGAAAAAATCATTCGCTCAGGTCATCCTTGGGTGTTTGAAAAAGGAATCGTAAAATTAAACGCTGAAGGCAAAGCAGGAGACTTGGCTATCATTTTTGACCAAAAGAAAAATAGATTTTTGGCTGCAGGTTTATATGACCCAACCTCTCCAATTCGAATTAAAATCTTATCCAATCAACCGGCTCAGATTAACGAAGATTGGTTTAGCCAAAAAATTGAAACTGCATTCCAAAAACGCCAACCTCTTTTTGAAACGGACACGAATAGTTATCGATTCATTTATGGTGAAAATGATGGTTTGCCAGGGTTGATTGCAGATGTTTATGATAAGGTTTTAGTTGTAAAATTATACTCGCCAATTTGGCTTCCTTATCTGAAAATCATTTTTCCAAAACTCTTAGAAATTTCTAAAAGTGAAGTCTTGGTTTTGCGCTTGAGTCGTAATCTTCAAAAAGCACCTGAGCAACTACATGGACTCTCTGACGGACAAGTTCTTTTTGGAAAATTAGAAAATGAAAACGTGATTTTCAGAGAGCATGGCTTACAATTTGAAGCCAATGTGATTCATGGACACAAGACCGGTTATTTTTTAGACCATCGCCATAATCGATTCAAAATCAGGAGTTTATCTAAAGACAAAACCGTTTTAGATATTTTTGCTTACGCTGGAGGTTTCTCGGTAAATGCATTGGCTGGCGGTGCAAAATCAGTTACCAGTTTGGACATCAGCGCCCCAGCTTTGAAGTTGGCCAAACGCAACGCAGCGCTCAATGACTTGACCGCCAAACATCAACTTCTTGTCGGAGATGCTTTTGAAAAAATGGTCTTTTTAAAAAAGGAGAAAAAGAGATTTGATCTGGTTATCGTTGACCCACCTTCTTTTGCCAAAAAAGAATCGGAAGTGGCAGGTGCCATGCGCAGTTATGAGCGACTAACCCGATTGGCCATCGACCTCGTGCAGCCCCATGGCATTTTGATGATGGCATCTTGTTCGAGTCGAATTTTAGCCGATGATTTTTTTCAGTTGGTAATTACTGTTTTGAAAAAGTCGGGTAGAAATTTTCAAGAAATTGAACGAACTTTACATGATGTGGATCATCCGATCGGATTTGCAGAAGGGGCTTATTTGAAAAGTGCATATTTTAAGTTATAATATCAATAATACTCCCCACTTGAACTTAACCCATAAAACTTCGTATTTTTGTAAAAACGCAACCAATGTCTCTCCACGAAAAAATAGAAGGAATTGGGCAAAAAGTACAGCAGTTAGTTGCTGAAAATGGGCGTTTGCACAGCGAAAACGAGAAACTTACACAAGAAGTAAAAAAATTAAAAGCCACAATTTCGCAAAACGAAGAAAACGTGGCATCTTTGAAGGTCAAATTAGGGAAAACGCAGGTAGCTTTGGAAAATAAGCAAGCGAATGACCCGAAGGAATCGAAAGATATCAGAAAGCAATTTGACAAGTATATTGAGGAGTTGGATAAGTGCATTGAGTGGTTAGAAAACACGTGATTTAATTTTTATAACTCACGTACTTGTATATAATAAATTTGTACACTTTGAAACATGGATGATCCAAATGAAATGGTAAGTATCACGGTTTTGATAGCCGGTCGTCCTTACCCACTTAAGATCAGTAAGGCCGATGAGCCATCCATACGTACAATTGTGAAAGAGATAAACAATCAAGTTAATTCCTTTCAATTGAAATACACCACCAAAGACAAACAGGATTGCCTTTCAATGGCCGCCCTGACCTACGCAGCAGATTTGGCGAAAGCCAAGAAAAACAAACCCGCTGCCAGTACTGCACCATCCACTACCTTACCTGACCATTCTGGTCTGCTTGAAAAGCTTTCTGCTATTGATTCTCTTCTGGATTCTGCCCTGCGTAAAGAAAAGTAGCGCAAGCGTAAATGTCATTTATTTTACTGATATTCAAGAAGATATAAATAAATTAAAATCCCAGATGAATCCGAGATAGTTTTTCAGAACCACCTCTTTTCATTCTAATTTTGCTTTTTATTTAATCACCCGCTACCTACCTTTTCGACGAAAGTCGATCCCTTTATCATTTTGACGGAAACATATTTTATTATCAAATGAAGTTGTTCTAAACAACTTCCAAAAACCGTAGTGATATGGAAATGATAGGAATTGGAATAATAGGAGGTTTAGTAATAGGAGCCGCATTGGGTTTCTTTACTGTTCAAACTTTTATCAAAAGAGCTCAGCAGGGAAAGATTGATGAAATGAATTCGAAGGCTGACTTGGTCGTGCAAGAAGCGAGAGTTACTGCCAAACGATTGGTGAGCGATGCAGAAACGAAAGCTGATAAAATCGTTTCGAAAGCGGAGAGTAAGAATGAATCTATTAAGCAGAAGAAAATTAGCGAAGCAAAAGAACGATTTGCTAAAATGAAATCTGAAATTCAGCAAGAACGTGCAAACTTGAAAGTTGAATTGAAAGATCGTGAGGTTGATGTGGTCAAAAAAGAATCTTCCCTTGAGCAAAAAGAAAAAAGCCTTAAATCAAAAGAGCAAAACGTCGTAGA
>CALDSS010000016.1 GCA_937924495.1 uncultured Saprospiraceae bacterium | reverse complement strand
CCGACCTTCTTTTCTTGCATGATTTTCATGGCATCTACGATTGAATTTTCAGGATGAATAGACGTCGGATTTTTCACCATGATATCTTCAACAGTTGTTAAAACTTGTCCATTCATGCCCATTTGTCGAGAGGCATGTTTTAAAAGTGTTTGAGCAGAAATTAAACCTACTAAATGCCCTTCGGCATCCTCGACTGGCATGTACCGAACTTTATTCCAGTGCATCATGTCCATGACCAATTCGATGAGGTCGTCTTTTTGTACCGTGAACACATCAGTAGTCATCAATTCTTCTACTTTCAGGTCAGATGGATTGTAATTTTCCAAGTCAGTCAATTTTGGCATTTTCCATTTATGGACAGGAATTTCCTGTTCTTGATTTTTTACGATGGCAGCAGTCAGTACGCCGAGGGCTTCGTCTTTCCCTACCGATTTCAACAACTCGGTATAGGTTCTTAATTGCCAACGAGCACCGTTCAAATGTTTTTTTGCACGTTGATCTATCACCCCGAGATAACGATTGATGTCTTTTTTATCAATACCCATTTTTTTTAATCCGGCCTCAGCAAGCGGGATTATTTCTTTTGCAACTAAATCACAAGCACCCATTTTTTCATCACCAATCCAGTTGAAGGTAGAGTCAATTCCAAACTTCGCTGCTTTTTTAAAATTGTCCGCCGCATCAGCAAAAGACAACTCTTTGGTGATGTCTGGATACTTTTCGTACATGCCCACCATGGCTCCCAGCCAAAGTGCAGCATTGGCGGTTGCATCCAAAACAGTTGGGCCCGCAGGTATCACTCGATTTTCAATTCGTAGGTGTGGCTTGCCGTTACTACTAATACCATAGCATGGGCGATTCCAACGATAAACTGTTGAGTTATGAACTTGCAATGCTCTGAGTTTTGGCACCTTTCCCTTTTTCAAAAGGGCAATAGAATCTTCTTTTTCATCTCCAGCCAGCAGTACTCTGAATCGAGTAATATCTTCTTTATAAATTTCTAAAATTGATTTTTTCAACCAATCATTTCCGAAGTGAACCCGTGGACTATTTTCACGCAGATGATTACGAGAAGAACGCGTATCAATCGCTTGCTGGAACATCGCGATACGACTCTCATGCCACAATCGTTTCCCGAACACCATGGGCGAATTGGCAGCAATCGCCATAACCGGCGCTGCCAAAACTTGAGCAATATTATACATCGGTACAAACGTTTCTGGCGTTACTTGCAGATGAATTTGAAAACTCGTATTCACCGCCTCCAAGAGTGGCGATTGGTGGTTGATGTGCAATTCGTCAATGCCTTCCAAGCGCAATTCAAAATGATTGCCTCGCAAATTTCTGATAGACTCCATGAGCGCGAAATATCTGGGCACAGGAGTCAAATTATGCATTTCTAAATCATACTTTCGTAAAGTAGGAAGGATGCCGGTCAGGCAAATCTTAGCACCGGAGCTTTCAGTCAGTTTGCGAATCGTTTTTAAGTATTCAAGGTTTTCCTTTTCGAGTTTGGAAAGACAATTTTTAGTAAAAACATGAGGTGTCAGGTTAGTTTCCAAATTAAAACGCGCCAATTCCTGATCGAGCCATTTGTATTTTTTACCTTTTTCTAAAATTTCGAGATTGATAGGAGCCGGTTTGAAATTTTTGGCGTTTACGATACACATTTCCTGTTCGGCACCAATTCTTATAATATCATTCTCGAAATAATCGTTTTCGAGCATGTGTTCCAAAGCTTGCACATCGTTCAAGATAGCTTTGACAAAAGCTTGCATTTCATCTTTGGACTTTAAAATAGATACTTTTTGTTCGCCCATGTTGGTTCTAAAAAATTAAAAGTGAGGATTGTTGTTTATTTTGCCATCGGAAATTTCTACAGAAAAACAATCGTACCAATTATAGAAGTTGTTTAAAAACTCATTGATTGGCTACAAGCGGCAAATTTAATCCTGAATTACGTTAAAATCCTCGTTGATGCTAAGGCATCAACTGTGGTTTTTGCCTTATTCAGAATAAAATTTTCTCACTTTCGCGAAATCATGAATTCTTAAACAACTTCAGAGTTGTAATTTTGAATAAAATTAAATCAAATCAATGAAATTCAGCTATTTTCTACCATTTATAGCTTTACTATTTTTGAAATGTACGCCAGACAGAGGGCCTGTGAAGTTTCAGATGGAGTACTTTGATAGGACTTTTGAGATCAGCCCAGCGTTGAATCCATTGGAAACGCACTTCTTCACTTTTAAGGATATACGTACCAATTATCAAGCTTACAAAAGCGACTTTGACTTATCAGACGATGATATTGTGTCCATCACTCCACGTAGTTTTAGGATGACAAATGTATCTTCCAACGATGATTATAATTTCATCAATGAAATCTCAGTCAAAATAGTTGACCCAGACAGACCCGATACGCCTTTTGAAATTTTCTACCATTTGCCTGCCAATCGTCGATTAAATAATTTTATCGATTTAGTTCCTAATGATAAAGATTTGAAAAGCATCATGATTCGAGATCGCTTTACGATCGAGGTGCAATTGATCAGATTCTTGGATAGGGCTCCAACTTCTATTACTTCTCGTTTTGAGTTTAGTTTTGATGTGCGGTGACTAAACGCATACTGCATTTAACAGGTTTGCTTATAGAAGCACAAAATTTTGGGTACTCAGGCAACCGAGTTAGACCCATAAAAACAACAAAGCTATTGGTCAATGGTACGCCAAGAAAGAAAGCACTGGAATTGAAACACCCCCCTTCCTCGCACACATTTATACATTAGGATGAATACAAAGGTAATTTGGTGACTTTACTAATTAAATATTCAGTACTTTTAAGGACTTTTAAGAAAGTACTTCGTGAAACGTAATTAATAAAATATGCAATTGTGGATGTCCTTTTTCTTTTTAAATTTCTGGTTCTTAAACAAATACCGTGGAATTTATGAAAAATGA
>CALDSS010000015.1 GCA_937924495.1 uncultured Saprospiraceae bacterium | reverse complement strand
AATATTAACGTTCATAATTTTTATCCTTCTAAATTTCAATACAATGGCGCAAGACAAACCTACTTTAATTTATGTTGGTGATCCGATGTGCTCTTGGTGCTATGGTTTTTCTCCTGAATTTTCGGAAGCAGTAGATAAACTTGGCGAAACCATAGAATTAGAAATGGTGATGGGCGGACTGCGCCCATACAATACGCAAACCATGAAGGACTTAGACGATTTTTTGACGCATCATTGGGAAGAGGTGTCCGAGCGAAGCGGACAGCCATTTAAGTATGACATTTTGAAGGATTATACTTTTGTGTATGATACCGAACCTGCCTGCCGTGCAGTATGTGTGGTACGTGATTTAGCGCCGGAAAAGGAGTTGGCTTTTTTTAAGGCCATCCAAACTGCTTTTTATTATGAAAATAAAAATACTGGTGCAATTGACACCTATCTCGACATTTGTAAAAAAATGGATATTAATCCAAAAGCCTTTTTAACTGCTTTTGATTCCGATAAAATGAAAAATGCAGTTCGTGAGGATTTTACGGTTTCCGCCGAAATGGGGGTGCGCGGTTTTCCAACGGTGATTTTGAAAAAAGACGGAAAGTATATCATGATTGCGAATGGATATACAACAGCTGAAAATGTGATGCAAAAAGTGAATTTGTTTTTGGATTAGGTGATTTAGTCGTGGGGCGACTTGGAGTCGTGCCACCACTTCTTTGCTCCGTGGCATAAGTTTAGTTGAATAAGTTGATTGAGTTAATTAAGAAATCCAAGTTGCGATCTATTTGAATAATAGTCTTTATTCATTTTCCAATTTTAAAACACTTCCTAATTGTTCATCACAACTTGAGTTAAGAAGTAAAATCAACTTAATTAACTCAATCAACTTTCTTACCTTTCCATTCAAAACGAAAAAACAACTAATATGAACTTCAAGATTTTAACCTTCTTTTCTATTCTACTATTTACCGTTGCGGACATCAATGCCCAAACATTGACCGATGCAGAACTTTCTGCAGTGGAGTCAAGCGTGATTGAGTGGCGCAGACATTTTCATCAAAATCCAGAATTGTCCAATCGCGAATTTGAAACCGCGAAATACATCAATGCTCGCTTGAAAGAGATGGGTATCAAAACAGAAACTGGCGTTGCACACACAGGGGTAATCGGCTACATCAAAGGTGGCAAAAAAGGCCCAACAGTAGCACTTCGTGCTGATATTGACGGTCTGCCAGTCATTGAGCGAGTCGATGTGCCTTTTGCTTCAAAAGTAAAAACGACTTACCTCGACAAAGAAGTGGGGGTAATGCACGCCTGTGGTCATGATACGCACACTGCCATGTTGCTCGGAACGGCAAAATTGCTCAAAGCCAAACAAAAAGAACTGAAAGGTAATGTTGTCTTAATTTTCCAACCTGCAGAAGAAGGGGCGCCTATTGGCGAAGAAGGTGGTGCGAAGTTGATGGTGAAAGAGGGCGTTTTGAAAAAATATGGAGTAGATGTAATTTTTGGTCAACACATCGGAGCAGGTACAAAAACGGGAACGATTGATTATCGTTTTGGTGGATTGATGGCAGCGGCGGATCAGTTTGAAATAAAAGTAAAAGGAAAACAGGCACATGGTTCTCGTCCATGGTCAGGTGTGGATCCGATTACGATTTCGGCACAAATCATTATGGGATTGCAAACCATCATCAGTCGTCAAACGGAATTGACGAAAGAGGCAGCAGTGATTAGTGTTGGGAAAATTGATGGAGGCGTTCGGAATAATATCATCCCCGAAGAATGTACCATGATTGGAACGATTCGAACATTGGATGTGGATATGCAGAAAATCATCCATGAAAAAATTAGAACTACCGCTACCAATATTGCAAAGGCAGGTGGTGCTGAGGCTGAGGTTATTATTCGAATTGGCTATCCCGTAACCTACAACAGCAAGGAGTTGACGCAGAAAATGTTGCCTACACTTTTTCGGTCAGCAGGGGAGGATAATGTACGCGTCGTGCCTGCTCGAACAGGGGCAGAGGACTTTTCCTTTTTTGCGAATGAAGTGCCTGGCTTCTTTTATTTCTTAGGTGGACGCCCTGCTGATGTGGAGCCACAAAATGCTTCTCGTCACCATACGCCTGATTTTTATATTGAAGAGTCAGGTTTGATTTTGGGTGTAAAAACGATGACCAATCTGACTTTGGATTATTTAAAAATGGAAGGTAATTAAGTTAACTTTATTGAGCTGACTAACAATACAACTTGCAACGAATAACAGTTAGAACAGTAGGATGACATATCTCAAACAAGAGGCGAACTGAAACAAATCAGTTCGCCTCTTTGACTCTAAAGCGGTCACTTTCCGTGACCTCTTTAGTTTAGCTTCTGAACTCAGGAGGTCACGGAAAGTGACCACCTGAGCGAAAATTTTTATACAACTGGCGCCGCAGCCATAATAGCTTTAGCCGCTTTGCTTTCGTATTTTTTGAAATTATCGTTGAACAACTTCGCCAATTTTGAAGCGATTTTGTCGTACTCCTCTTCGTTTCTCCACGTATCACGCGGATTCAAAACTGCATTAGGAACATCAGGACAAGACTTCGGCATTTCCAGGCCAAAAACTGGATGCGTGCGATATTCTACATCATTCAATTCACCCGTAAGTGCTGCTTTGATCATGGCTCTCGTGAAACTCAATTCCATACGATTTCCAACGCCATAACCGCCACCCGTCCAACCAGTGTTGATTAACCAAACATTAATTTTTCCATCACCGGTGCGACTTCCTTTCTTGATTTTATCACCTAAAAGTTGTGCATAAGTAGTTGGGTGCAAGGGTAAAAATGGCGCTCCAAAACAAGCAGAGAAAGTAGCTAACGGTTCGTTGATGCCTTCCTCTGTTCCCGCAATTTTTGCAGTGTAACCACTGATGAAGTGGTACATCGCTTGCTCAGGAGTCAATTTTGAAATTGGAGGAAGAATACCAAATGCGTCACAGGTGAGGAAGAAGATATTTTGTGGCAAATCACCACGTGAGTTGTACATGATATTATCAATATGATAAATCGGGTAGCTCACTCGCGTATTTTGAGTAATGCCCACATCCGCGTAATTAACGGTCGTGCCATCCTCTTGAAATCCAACATTTTCGAGCAATGCACCGAACTTGATGGCTTTATAAATTTGAGGTTCTTTTCTTGGAGAAAGGTCGATGGTTTTGGCATAGCAACCTCCCTCAAAGTTGAAAACACTTTCTTTTGACCAACCGTGCTCATCGTCTCCGATTAAGCGACGCTCAGGATCATTGGATAAAGTGGTTTTACCTGTTCCAGAAAGTCCGAAGAACAGTGCTGTATCTCCTTTTGCACCTACATTAGCAGAGCAGTGCATAGAAAGCACATTGTTTTGCGTCGGTAAAGTGTAATTCAAAACAGAGAAAATACCTTTCTTGATTTCTCCAGTATAAGCAGTCCCACCAATAATGATGGTCTTTTTGGTAAAGTTGATAATTGAAAAATTCTCTTGTCGAGTGCCGTGTTTTTTAGGATCGGCCATCACGCCTGGGAAAGCATATACTTTCCACTCAGGGGAGAAATTTTTCAAATCACCTTCTGAAGGACGCAGAAACATGTTGTACACAAACAAATTTTGCCAAGGTTGCTCCGTATAAACGCGAACGTTTAATTTGTAATTCGGATTGGCACAAGCATGTGCATCACGTACATACACTTCGTCCAAAGAGTCTGCGTATTTGATAATTTTACTGTAAAGTTTCTGATAAGTATCAGCAGTAATTGGAATATTGATGTCTCCCCAATCAACCGAATCTCTGGTGAGATCGTCTTCGACAATGTATCTGTCTTTAGGAGAACGTCCGGTAAATTTTCCGGTTTTGACAACGAGGGCCCCAGTGCTACTGAGCTGACCCTGGCCTTTGATGATTGTTTTTTCAACAAGGGCGGCAGGAACCAGATTTTTTAACTGGTTCTTTTCGTTAAGAACTTCCATTATTTGATCGTAGTTTGGTTAGGAATATCTGTTTAAAACAGAAGACCACAAAGTTGCGGTTTTTTAAAATAAGATGACTGTTAAAGGTTGATTTTGGACAGATTGTTTGCGATTTGAGGCGAAAAATCACAATAACCAGTAGTAATGGTATTTGATTTTTTTTTAATCTATTAACTCTCTGTACCAATTGTCTCTCCATTCTATCAATTCATTGATGGCAGCGTAGGTACTGATGCGCCAGATGATTCTAAAAAAAATCAGTAATTGTTGAATAATAAAGAAGACAAAAATGAGTACAGAAGAGACCATACCTGAGCTACCTTCAAGCAACCAATAAATAGCCATTACGGCAAATTGGACTATTCCGAAAAGTAGAAGTAACGCTTCCACCGAGAGGAAATTCTTTCTTACAAAGTGAAATCCCGTTTTTAGGGTACTCCAAATGGTTAGGTTCCTTTTGAGATAGAAAAATTTGGAAGCAGTAGTCCATGCAAAAAGGAAAAGCAGGAGTAGAATATAAACCATGAAAACACCAATAAGAATAAATATAAACTCGCGCTCAGATGGCAACCTGCGAACGAAGGATTCCCAATTGGAAATCAATGGTGCCCAGATGAGGGCGGAGATGATTCCAATCAGTAACAAGAAAAAGAGTCCTATTTTAAAAAATGGATAAAAGTACCTCGCCCCGCCTGCCCAAAAAATGTCCCAAGTCGGTTCTTTTTTTTCGATGGTAAAAAAGATACCTCCTGTTATGAAAATACTGAAGAGGAACCAAATCAAAATCAACCACGGCAATCCACCAGTGAATATTCTCATAAAATCGCCATGAGAGTTTTTAAGATCGGTGATGACAGTATGGTCGTAGTCGAGGAGGAGTTTTTTGAGTTCCAGAGAGTTGCCGATAGAGTTTTGCAATTCACTATATACCAACATTCCTAAAATCAGCGCCAACAAAAATTGAAGTAAATAGACAATCAATCCAACACGCCATGTGCGAAAACCAGTTTTCCATCCTTGTAGAAATGCACTGAACATCCTGCAAATTTATCAGGATTTTCAGGATGTTAGAATTTTCAGGATTACTTTATTTTTTCAATCCATGATAATTGCTATGATTGGAGAAGGTATGGTCAACCTCATTCCTTCGTTTCTAATTAAGGCAGTGGATGAAATTTAATCAATCTTTAAATTTTGAAAATACTGATGCCGAGAGGCACTACCACACCTTCTCCGCTTTGCCTTCTTGTACCCATTTACTCCAGCGTTTGTTAAAAGTATGGACTTTATTGGTAGGTTGTTCGTTTTTATCAACAAGCGGAAGCCCTTCATTAGCCCATTCGAAAATAGAGCCGTAAAGATTATGGACGTTTGTGAAGCCTCGTTTTTTTAGCTTATTTCCTAACTTTTCAGATCGATAACCGACCGAGCAATAGAGCACAATCGGTTGGTCTTTTGGTGTGTTTTCCAATACTTCAAAATCAGGATTGTCATAGCCAATGAATTGGGCACCTTCGATATGGCTGACCTCAAATTCTTCTTGCTCGCGAGCATCGAGTATGAGGTAATTTTCTTTTGTTTTGGAAAGGTCTTTTACGTCAAGGACGGGTACGGAAAAGCTCAATAAAAATTCTAATCGACTATTAAATTTTTCACTTTGAACAGAGACATTTGGAGGGGCTTGTGCAAAGCATCCACTGACGAAAACAGTTAGGCTGAGGATTAGTATTTTTAGAAATTCTTTCATTTAAATATAGATATTTATGGGCTGGCAGTCCGCATTACGTTATTGTTGCTCTGGCCCTTCACCTACCCAATCGCCGATAAAATAATTATCAGCACAAAGTGGAGCCAATTGTTCGTCAACAAAAACGCGTACCTCGGGCATTATGTTTTCCGGGTAGAGTAAATGAATGTTTGGCCCTGCATCCAACGTAAAGTAAACCGGGTGGTTGGTTTCTCTTCGATATTGACGCACCAACTCCATAATTTGTAACGAATTGGGGCGCATGAGAAGGTAATTTGAATTCATCATCATGGCATGCAAGGTAAGTGCTTCTTCTTCGGTGATTTTTCCAAATGTTTCCAGATCGCCCGCTTTGATAGCTTCGATGACGGTGCCCATGTTTTTGCGCGCCTGATTGTAGCGAGGTTCTGCAAAAGGATTGCCTTCCATCAGAGCATGACCTGCGGTGCTACTCACAGATTTTTCTTCTCCACTCACGATTAAAATATCATCATGGAAGTTTTTGAAATTTTCATGCACTATATCCCCAATACCTACGCCATACAAATCGGAAGAACCTTCCACATGACTTGTCTTCCCCCAAACCGACATCGTTGGGAAAATAGAACGGCAGGCACTTCCTGATCCCAAACGGGCAATATAGGATGCCTTTTTATCAAATGCGGCATCGTTTTCAAAACCGCCAAACAACTCGTCTTCAATTGAACAAAGCCCTAATGCCAAGGCACTCATCGCAGAAGCAGAAGATGCAATTCCCGCGGAGTGTGGAAATGAATTTCCTGTGCGAATTATAAAAGACATTTGCTTGATAAATGGAAAAATATCAGTCAAGCTGGCGAAGTATTTTTTGACTTTTGCTTCAAAATCTTCCTTGCGTTCACTGTGGAAATAGAGCTCCAATTCAACGTCGTTACTCGGCGTTTCTTTTGGTTGATACTCAATCAATGTGTCGGTAATCGAACTTGCAAGCGTAAAACTCACTGATGGATTGCGTGGCAATTGAACCCCATGCTTCCCCCAATATTTTACGATAGCAATATTAGATGGGCTGCGCCAGATAACTTTACCAGGTTTTAGGTTGGCGGATTCGATGATGAGGTTGGGGTTGTTGTAATTCAATTCTTCCATTCGTTGATATTTGAGATGCGAAGGTAGTGGAAAAATAAAAGTCCCGACAAATTGCCGAGACTCAAAAGAAAGATGAAATAATAATTTATTCGAATCAGGGGTTGAAATTTTCCATCGCTACGCGCCAAAAAATATAAAACCCTGAATTTCTAATTTGTTAATTTCGTTCAAAAAGCCTACTCCCGAGCCATTGGCGTCTGACCCTCAAATTGAATAAGAAAAATATCATCATCGCCACCCATGCGCGAAGAAGTAAAGGCACCACGTTTGCCTCCTCTTTCGATTGCAATCGAAATATCATCTAACGAACTATTGATAGGTTTGCCCAAATTGGTTGGTTTTTGCCAACTGCCATCTGGATTTTGACGGGTTACGAAAATATCGAATCCGCCGTAGCCCACATGTCCTTTTGAGCAAAAGAACAGATTTCCTTTTTCATCCATAAATGGAAAACCTTCGTTGCCCGCGGTATTAATGACTTCTCCAAGATTTTTTGGAATGCCCCATTTATCATTGTTTCGGTAAGAAACATAAAGGTCAGTTCCGCCTTCACCACCAGATCTATCTGATGCGAAAAACAAACGATTACCATCTACCGAAATAGCGGGGTGCATATAATTCATTTCACCAGAGCAGAAGTTTAGTTTTTTTACTTTTTTGAAATTATTGCCAGATACTTCTGCACTAAACAATTGTAAATTGTAGGCACTTTTTCGATTGAGTTGATTGCTGTTTTTAGTAAAAAACACTTTGGTTGAATCAAAAGAGAAAGAAGTATTTCCACTATTTTTATTCAGTTCATTTAGTTTGGAAATGCCATCTGCAACTTTAAAGGAGATTTCTGACTCAGGCTGTTCTTTGCTGAAGTAAATATGCAAATAATCACGGCCTGTCGCTCCTGCTTTTTCTTTCAAAAGTTTGGCTCCGAGGCTTCTATCAGAAGTAAAAACCAAGCCTCCATTCCAGAAAACGGGCGAATTATCATCTGCCTC
>CALDSS010000014.1 GCA_937924495.1 uncultured Saprospiraceae bacterium | reverse complement strand
TTCTATAAATAACAGAGCAGCTCAATACTATCGAGCAAGAAGTGAAGCTTATTTCAAAACTGGAAATCAAGCGGCAAGCCAGCAAGATGCGCAGATGGCCCAACAGTTAGGTGGTTAAAAAAAAGGTTCTTGGACAAAAGTCGTGGAGCACAAAATCTAAAAATTTTTCATCAAAGATTTTCGAGTTCGAGAAATCGTGAAGGCGAGATTTCGAGACGTGTTTTGTTCCCGAAATCTCGAACTCCCGATTTCTCGAATTCATCTTTCATAAGTTCCACGGTATTTGTCTAAGAACCAAAAAAAATTCCTGCACCAAAGGAGGGAAGTGTGGTGCAGGAAGACTAAACAAACATACTATGAGAAAACTAATGTAAATATAAGCTTACACATAACATTTATTCTTAATTAATGACGGAAAGGCTTGATAATCAACGAGAAAGGTATTCCCTTTTTATTTAACGGTGGTTGCAAATCCGAAAAAGTGCATTTGATTTAGAAAACGGTAATTGCATTGTTTTTTAGGCAGATCGCCTTACAGATTTGATAAATCGTTGTTTTCTGGAGCTACTAAATTGATTTCAGTTATGGGTATTTGTATTTCTACTTTAGTTCCACACCCTTTTCCTTCAGCATTCTTCAAATCAATAATTTTCACAAAATTTTCATCTTCAGGAACATTGAACAAAATCCTCAAACGGTCTTCAGTAATTTTAGTACCACGAGAGCGATGATTTTTAAATTTAGGATCTTCAGCCTGAATTCGCCTTACCTCTTCTCTACCAATTCCATCATCTTCAATCGAACATAGCAACACGTCCTCACCTTCCATCCTAAAATCAACCTTAATGGTTCCGTTTTGAATTCTTCTAATGCCATGCTCAATTGCATTTTCAACATAAGGTTGAATAATCATGGTAGGAACGCCAACAATATCCTCTTCAACATCATCATGAACACTTATTTTGAAATTCAAATTATTCTCAAACCGAAGTTTTTGATTTAAGGATAAGTATTCATTTAAAAAGTCAATTTCTTCTTCTAATGAAATAAATTCTAAATCTGAGAAATCAAGACTTTTTCTCATCAATTCAGAAAAACGAGCAAGGTAGGATGCCGCATTTTTCACATCACCAGAAGTGATATAGTTTTGGATGGCATTCAATGCATTATGCATAAAATGCGGGTTCATTTGCGCTCTAAGCGCTTTCAACTGAAGTTTTGTTGCTTGTAATTTTAGACGGTCAGATTCACGTTGCCTTTTATCCGATTCATACAATGCATCCAATTCAAGTGTTCTTCGCTCTTTTATTTCATCCAATCTATTTTGATGAAAGGTTTCGTAAAGCAATTGATGGTTGTGTGCATTTTCGTAATCACCTTGACCTGCATAGTATTTGACCAATTCTTTAGTAATCAACATCAATTGACCATAATCTTGAACCTTGGTCGCTTGTCTATAGGCTTTTTCAAAATGAGATAAGGCTTTATTGTTTTTCTCCAACTCTGTGTAAAGCAGCCCACGCCAGTAATTCAATCGCGCAAAATTTCCATAATCTGTTGAATAATCAGACTGGTAAATGAATTCCGCTTTGTCGAATAGCCCCAATGCCTTTTTTAAATCCTTTTGTTGAAGAGCAAGTTTTCCAATATTTCCATAAGCTAATGCACGTGAAAGCATGCTACTATCATCTTTTACTGCAATTGCTTTTTCAAAAAACTCCTGAGCATTTGCCCAGTCTTCAATTGCCATATATGCGTTGCCGACAGAAAGATAGTGCCAGCTCATTCTGGATTTCATGCCCACTGTTTCACATAAATTGACACCTGCCAAATATGCTCGTACTGCTTTTTCTGGTTCTTCACTTCCTGAATATACCAATCCTAAACCATTATAAATCAAGGATAAATAGTAGTAATCCTTAAGCTTCAAGGAATCAAAATCTTCAGTTAAAATTTTTTCTGCTTCCAAAAAAAGTTCGAGTGAAGCCCCCAAGTTGTTGTAGTGAAGATTGGAATAACCTTTTAGGCACAAAAGTCTAGCACCAAGCATTTTGTTTGGAAAAGCCTTCAGTAATCTTCTGGCTTCTTCAAGAACCTCATCTGTAAGTTCGTAGTCATTAATATTACTATAAGTCGCACTTAAATCAATGAGCGTAGCAATTCGCTGTTGAATATCGCCATGATCTTCCAATATTCTTAGCGCTTCCTTAAAACTGACAATGGAGCTTTGGTAGTTGTAAAGTTGATTTTCAATAAACCCTCTGACAGACTCGTAACTAAATTGAATGTCTGGATTGGGGTTCTTGGCCAAAAGTTTCCGCATCTCAAGTAACAATACCTTAGTTTTGTTTATATCTGTAAATGCTAACTTTTGAATCTGTAAATCCAGCTGTTTTTGCTTTTTCAGCACAGTCCCTTCTTGATCTTGGCCAGATATGGTCACTTTATTGACTTTCAGGTTTAGAATAATTTTCTATAAAAGTAGAAATAATAAAATTGTATATATGAAAAAGGGCTACCTAATTTTCTTAGGTAGCCCTTTTAAAAAGAGTTGTTCAAAGGATTAAGAGAACGTTTATCTAGGCATTGGTGTATTGAGCCCAGTATGATTGTTGTTCCACTTACTCCTTCTTCCATTCATTTTTCCACCAAGGATTTTTGACAATTCACCCTTTTTCAGATCCTGAATGTCTCTTTGAATAACTTTGTCTATCGACTTTTTTGGTTTTCCCATAGAGCTGAAGCTTTTAATGAATGACATAGTAAATGTGTTTCAAAGTGTTATGGAATTGTGTTTGTAAAGTCAGCCATAAAGATAGCAACTTTTCAGGTCAACTTAGAAAAATACCCAAAAATTAGATACATATTTTTTTTAAATATGAATCTAATTTCGTATTTGTAGTTTTTTAAAATTGATGTATCCCCTAAATGGTGGTATGCATCGTACGAAGTGCTTCCATAAAGGGCCCTCTTCTTCTTCTGGAAACATCTATCTTTTTACCATCTTCCATTACGATGTATCCTCCCTCTCCTTTCACAAAACGATCTATGTGGTGCATGTTGATCATGTGCCCTTTGTGTACTCTGTAAAAATTAAGGCCGTGCAACATTTTTTCGTAAGACTTTAAGGTCTTCGAGACTGTAATTTTTTCTCCATTTGTTTTGTAAATGTGCGTGTAATTGTCCTCTGCCTCAAATCGAAGTATTTCACTGAAATTGATAAAATACATTCCATCCAAAGCAGAAATGGTCAATTTTCCAGTCAAACTCCCTGGATTATTGAAGGTGTCATTGAAAACGTCTAATCGCTTCTCCATTTGATTTTCATCTTTTGGCATAACGCGCGAAACTGATGCAATCAATTTTTCTGGATCAATGGGTTTCATAATGTACCCGATGCTGGCAAAATCAAAGGCTTTGAGTGCATACTGATTGTGTCCAGTAACAAAGATGATTTCGAATTTGATAGGTTTAATCTCTTCTAATAAATTGAATACTAATCCGTCTGGAAGGTCAATATCCATGAAGGCGAGATCAATATCCAGTTTGCCGTTCAAGATAAGTTCTTTACATTCAGAAATACTTCTGGCTTCGGCTACGATTTGGACGTTTTTACAGTGTTGGTGAAGCTGCGTCCGCAAATTTTGCAAACCTTTCACCTCATCTTCTAAGATGATAGCTTTTAACATGATCATAGTGTTTAAAAAAGTTTGTTTAATCCAAAGATAAAATTACTTAGATTCCCGGTTAAGTAGTTTTACCTTGGTTTTAGTGAGATGAGCGCGAAATCGGTAGGGTAATGCAAATTTATGAAAACTATTTCATGAATGAAAATATTTTCTAATATGAAAAATACTTAATATAATACTTACTAAATTATACGGACAAAGGTGAGACCTTAGAGCATCTATAAAAGGTGAGTGAAACCAAAGAGAGATACATAAAAACGGGTCTTCATTAACGATATTCCTTATCAATATAGTATTTTTCCGTCTCGAAATTTTAAAATACTCATGACCGAGGAACAAGTAAACCGCCGAAAGGATAGAATTCACGAAATAATTTTTGAGGCTGATACAAAAGAGGGGAAACTTTTTGACATCATTTTATTAGCAATGATTGTCCTGAGCATCATTGCTGTAATGCTTGAGTCTGTTGAATCTATTGAAAAAAAATATGGTTTTGCCCTACATACTGCTGAATGGATTCTCACGGTTCTGTTTACAATAGAATACGGACTGAGAATGTACTGTGTCCGTAGTAGGAGGAAATATGCTTTTAGCTTTTTTGGAATTATTGATGTGCTTTCAATTCTGCCCACTTACCTCACCTTATTTATTAGTGGTGCAGCCCTCAATAGATTAATGATTATCAGAATACTGCGGCTGCTGAGAATTTTTAGAATTTTCAAATTAGGGCATTTTATGGGAGAGGGACAGCTCATTGTCAATGCCATGAAAGCCAGCCGTCAGAAGATTTTTGTTTTTCTGTTTTTCGTCATGATAATGGTTGTTTTGATGGGTTCTATCATGCATTTGATAGAAGGTGCAGTAAATGATGGTTTTAGCAATATTCCTAACAGCATCTATTGGGCCATTGTAACCTTAACAACGGTTGGCTACGGGGACATTTCACCTATTACGCCTTTTGGCAAATTTCTTTCAGCTATTGTGATGATTCTTGGTTATGCTGTAATTGCAGTCCCTACTGGAATTGTTTCTGCTGAATTGGTTAATGAAGACCATCAAAAAAACAAGTATCACAACACGCAGGTCTGTCGCTTTTGTTTGGAAGAGCAGCATGACGATGATGCCGTTTTTTGTAAAACTTGTGGGTCTATTTTAAATGAAAAAGAAAAAACCGCTTAACGCATTTTTGGTCTTCTTCTTTTTCCGCCTGGTTGATACCCCATTCCTCTTTTTCGCTGGATATTTGCCTGACGACCGCCTCCTGATTGTTTTAGCATTTTTTCAAACTCATTTACTTGCTCTTTAAGTGCTGGCTCTGTGATGTCCAATGCCTTTAAGTTCTTCATGTGGATTTTCACCTTGTTGAAATTTCCTTTTTTTGCAGCAATTCCAGCCAACTGAAATTCAATCATTCCTTTCTCATTATCTGTATTTAAATTTACCGAACTGGCTTTACTTAAATATTCTTCAGCAGCGGCGTTGTCGTTGTTCTGCACCGCAAAGGAAGATTTCATCATATAATACATCGCCCGATTGGTGGAATAAAGCCATTCTGGTTTGAAAGTCAAATTGAGCCTTTTTTCAGCTGCAGCAAAGTCTTGAGTTTGTGCCAATTGCCCCGCAGAAATGACGGTTCCAAAAGCAATATAGCCAACCAAGAGAATCAAGCCAATCAAAATGGGAAGCGACGCATACCAAAATCCATAGGCAAATGCCAACCCAATACCTCCAAATAAAAACAAGGCAATCAAAGCAAATCTTAGATAAATATTTATTGTAAACATAAAATTTTCTTTTTCTGAAATTTAAGGAATGAAGTTGTTTAAAAATTCATGATTTCGCGAAAGTGAGAAAAATTTATTCTGAACAAGGCAAAAACCACAGTTGGCGCCTTAGCATCAACGAGGATTTTTAACGTAATTCAGGATTAAATTTGCCGCTTATAGCCAATCAATGAGTTTTTAAACAACTTCAATGGCAAAGGTAAGGTTTGAAGCCAATTATTTGGAAAGTGGCGCAGAATTATTCATCAACATCCAATTACCTTCCACATCTATATAATGCCCATTTTCAAAAACAGTTTTAAATTCATTTTCGAAAAAAGCCAATGTCTTTTCCAAATCCTGCTTTTCAAGTGCTAAACGATTGTATAACAAAACCCCATTTGGTTTTAGCAAAGATTTGAGTGCTTCCAAAAAATCTGTCGTCTCAAAATCTTCTGGTATGACATCATCTAAAAACACATCCATTGCGATAAGGTCAAACTTTTGAGTCGTTTGATAAACATAAGCAAAAGCGTTGGCAGTAATTAATTGAACGGGAGATTCAAGATTGGGCAAAGCATATTTGTTGGCTAAATAAATCACTGATTCATCTAACTCAATACCTGTGAATTGAAAACTTCTTTCAAACATTCTTTCCATAATCAATGGAACACTGCCCAAACCAAAACCTAAAATCAAGACTTCCTCCCCTATTTCCAGTTCTTTTTTAAACCTATGAAATGTTTTTGTAAAATTATCGTATAAATCTTCGTAGCTATAAATCGCGTTGGCTGTACAAAGTTGTAAACGACCATTTTTCAAGCTAACATATAAATGCGGATTAAGCTCACTTGGTGCACTTTCAATATGCATCTCAAAAAGATAACTCAACCACCTTTTCCAAGTAGGTATCCTCATATTACTCCATTTTTTCGAGCAATTAATTCAATATTTTCATAAACCACTTTTGAAGCTTTTTCCCACGAAAATTTGGTTCGTTGCGCTTTCCCTTTCTTTACCAATTCATCTTTTAATTTCGGATGTTCATAAAGTAACTTCATTTGCTCAGCAATGGAATCAACAGATTCAGGATCAGCGTACAGCGCAGCATCTCCACCCACCTCCGGCATGGAAGAAGTATTGGAAGTAATCACTGGAGTTTCGCAATGAAATGCCTCTAAAATTGGAATTCCAAAACCTTCGAATAGAGAAACATACATTAAAGCCTCAGCTGCTGCTATCAATTTTGGAAGTTCTTCGTGTTCTACAAAACCCGTAAAAATCACATCCTTTTTATAGTTAGAATTTTCCAATGCTGTTTTCACTTCCTCCGTCATCCATCCATTTCTACCTACCAAAACTAACTTTTCCTTCGCTTCTGTCTCTTCCTTAAATCTCGAAAAAGCTCGAATCAATCGATGCACATTTTTTCGAGGATGAATCAATCCAACAAAAAGAAAATAGGAAATCCCTTCCGTAAATTTTTCACGAATCTGAATTTTCTCATTGTGAGAAATGGGTTTGAACTTTTCATTGCAACCATTACAAGCAACCGCTATTTTTTCTGGTAGAGCAGACATCTTTTCAACGATATCCTTCTTGGTAAAATCGGAAACCGTAACAATCTGTTCTGCTTTCTCAATAAATTGAGGCATGAATCTATTGTAATACCATTTGTGAATACCCGTAACCTGATCTGGAAAATGTTTGTAGGCAATATCATGAACAACCAATAAAGTTGGAACCTCCGTTCTAAGCGAGCAAAAATTATCAGGTGATAAAAAGATGTCTATTTTATGCTTCTTCAAAGCCCCCACCAAACTCCATTCAAACCACCAAATAAATAAAAAAGGATGTCTCGCTTGTGGGAAAATCTCAATAGGCGTTACGTTTTCTCCGAAAATAAAGGATTGATCAAAAGGTCTATCAAAAAAGAAAAAGAATTCATGTTCAGGGTGAGCGGTAACCATCCTCTTCAAGACCTCTGCCGTAAAAACGGGCATCCCTTCCATTTTCCCTTTTAATAGAATTCTTGTGTTAACCCCTATTCTCATTAATTCTATTTTGAAGTGAACTTGAGATTAAACCAATCTAACTGATTTATTTCAGCACCTAACAGTTTATTAAACTCAAGAAGTGACGGGAAGTCACCACCTGAGAAACTAAAAACGTTAATGAAAAAGATTCTTGGACAAAAGTCGTAGAGCACAAAATCTAAAACTTTTGCATCAAAGATTTTCGAAATCGTGAAATCGAGATTTCGAGACGTGCTTTGTTCCCGAAATCTCGATCTCCCGATTTCTCGAATTCATCTTTCATAAGTTCCACGGTATTCGCCTAAGAACCAAGAATAATTCAAAAAATTTAAGTTAGCAAGATTTCTTAATTAACTTAATCAACTTAATTAACTAATTAACGCTCCTATATATGCTAAGACTAACCTCAAGTTCACGTTACTTTAGACCACAATTTTAGACCGATTTATTTTTTTTTTGAAAAATAAGGGAAATATCTTCCATTACCCACCATTTTTTTTTGTCTTTGCATCTAACCGAATAGGAATTCGAAAAGCGAATTTTTTATGCAAAAAAAATTGACAATTTGGGATTTCAAATGGGTCATATTATGGACTCTTATTTTATTGATTCTATCCTCTTCTTCAGGAATTCAATTACCAGATGTAAGCCTTTTTGAACCTGACAAATTGGCCCACTTTGGGGTGTATGGAATTTATGTTTTCCTCTTCTTTATTGTTTTTGCCAAAGTTGGTTTAGATAATTGGAAAACAAGAATTGGAGCCTCAATATGGTGTAGTTTCTATGGTTTTTTGATGGAAGTGATGCAATACCAGTTTTTCCCTAATAGATATTTTGAAATTCCTGACAATGTTGCTAATATTAGCGGTGTTTTGTTCACTTTGATAATATTTTCGATTTTTAAAAATAGATTTTCTAAATTTTACGAGTAAAGAAAGACGGAAAACCAAACCAATTTTCTTTCACTCCGAACTAAATTTTTACTATGGATTTTTCAAGTCTGGCCTTTACAGGTTCAACAGTAGCAGGAGTCCTATTTGCAGTAATCCTTGGGATTGTGCTTCTTGTTTTCTTGATGAGGAACCGAGTGTCCTCAAATCAAGAAAAAATGATGGGAAGTGGTGATGATTCCATTTCAAACAGGACGAAGTATCCTATGGCAAATGTCTTTGCCAACAGAGGTACTTACCTGAATCTTGGATTAGTGCTTTCTTTACTGCTGATACTTTTTGCGTTTAACTGGACGCAGTATGATGACGAGATTTACATTCCTACAGATGCCTTGGAGATGCCCGAAGACATCGAGGTAGAACCACCTCGAACTGCTGAGCCACCTCCACCTCCACCTCCGCCGCCACCTCCTGTGATTGAAGAGGTTCCGGAAGAGGAAATTGAAGAGGAAGAAGAGCCTGAGTTTGTGGATCAAAGTATTGAAGAAGAAACTGAAGTTGTTCAGGAAAAACCTGAACCTGCACCACCACCACCGCCACCACCGCCACCGCCACCACCAAAAGTGGAGGAAATCTTCAAGGTAGTGGAAGAGATGCCTACCTTTCCAGGATGTGAAGGTGAGTCAGACAAAAAGGCCAAGCAACAATGTGCAACAAAGAAAATGTTGGAGTACATTTATAAAAACATCAAGTATCCAGCTATTGCTCGAGAAAATGGTGTAGAAGGAACGGCTGTTGTAACTTTCGTTGTTGAAAAGGACGGAAAAATTACCGATGCTAAAATCTTAAGAGATATTGGCGCTGGTTGTGGAGACGAATCCTTGAGAATTGTTCAAGCGATGCCTAATTGGAATCCTGGAAAACAAAGAGGACGTGCAGTACGGGTTCAGTTTAATCTACCTGTTCGTTTCAAACTTGAGTAGAAAAATTTTCTATAAAATACAAAGGGCTGCAAATTAAAATTTGCAGCCCTTTTTTTATTTATTTTCTTATGAAATTGCGCCTATCCTATATTCAATCTTTTCTGCTTGTAGCGTTTTAAGATTCGAATCATTGTTTTAATGGTTTGGTCTATTGCCTCTTCGAAAGTTTTGCTTGAACCTTTTACAATAAGGGTATCACCGGGCACTTTTAATTTAATTTCTGCGATTTTTTCTTTAATTTTTCCTGAGTTTTCAAGTTTTAAAAATACTTCTGCGTTGATGATTTTTGAAAAAAGCTGTTCCAGCTTTTGTAATTTTTTTTCGATTAGTTGGATTAATTTTTTGTCAGCTTTAAATCTGACTGCATTCATTTGTACTCTCATTATTTTAAAATTTTAAAAATTAAAAAAAGGAGGATGAAAATCAGTTTTCATAAAGTTGTCTTCATTCTTTCTTCTTAGCTTTCGGATGTGCTAATTCATAGACTTTTCTTAGTTTTTCAATTGAGTTGTGTGTATAAACTTGTGTGGCAGCCAAACTGGAATGCCCCAACAATTCTTTAATTGCATTCAAATCCGCTCCGTTATCTGAAAGATGTGTCGCAAATGAATGCCGCAAAACGTGTGGGCTTTTCTTCTCCACAGTTGTAACCAATGAAAGATATTTTTTCACTAATTTACTTACAAATGCAGCGTTGACTGGCTCTCCTGAATCATTGATAAACAATCTATTGTGTATCAATTCTGGATAAATCAAATCCACTTCTTGAATATAGTTTTGGATACTTACTTCTAATTCTTTTGTAAAAGGAATTAAACGCTCTTTACTCCCCTTTCCAAAAACTTTAATTTGTTGTTTTTGAAAATCCACACTTTCTCTGGTCATTCCAACTAATTCAGCAGAACGCATACCCGTTGCATAAAACATTCTCAATACCAATTTATCTCTAACGCCTTCCAAGCCAGCTGGAAAAGTGGTGTCTTCAAATAATGTTTTTAGATGTTCTTGACTTACAAAAACGGGCAGTCGCTTCCCAGATTTTGGGGGTTGTATTTTCGACATTGGATTTTTATCAATCCGACCATGCTTCAAATGAAATTTGAAAAAAGTTTTAAGTGCCGATAGTTTTCGATTGATAGAGCGAGGCACAACTTTCCGTTCAATTAAATCAACCATCCAAGAACGAATATGGAGTGATTCGATTTCAGTTAGTTTTTGAATCTGATAGGTAATCATGACAAAATCAAAAAATTGATTGATGTCAGTTTCATACGCCAACAAAGTATGTTTGGAATATCGTTTCTCAAACTCCAAATAATGTAGGAATGATTGTATCTGCATAGTAAGTTAAAAACCAAGGTGAAAATGTTCAATTATCATTTAAAAAAAATTCATTAAATGAACTTTTAATTAATAATCTTCATTGCCAATTTAACCAAACTTTATAAGGTATGCAAGTATTTTCTACAAATCATTTTTGGTAATCGGGCGTTTAGGTGGTTCTACCCAATTATAGCCATCCAATTTAAAATCGGGCCCTACAGATTGATTTATTGGGGTGAGTTTTGCCTGAGGAGAATTGAAAAATTTGATGCGATCGACCTGATTACTACCAAAGTACAATTGCATCTCACTACACACAGTTTTGTTTGCACCGATGTAGCCATCCTTATCATCCATTGCAAAATAAACGGACTCTGCATTTCCCTCCACATCCATTTTTCTAAGTTCCTTTTCGATAAAATGGGCAGTAATTGTCTTTCCTTTAATTTGATTAAAGAAGATATTATCAGGTGAGTTGAGAATAAATGCTTTTTGTTTTAAATGGATTTTATCCAGTTGATTATCCTTCATGGACATTCTTATGGAATCAGCTGAAAACTGAGAGGTATCAGACCAAATGATCGGATCTTTATAAAAGTAAAACATAGAATCGACTACATCATAGGACATAGAATCCGCTACAGCTTGCAAATTGCTTTTAAAAACTCGAACATTATTGTAGGCCAAAACAATTCTTCCAGTATCTAATTCCATTCTCATGGTGTCTGTTGAAGTAGAATCTATTGGTTCAATTTTGATGAAGGTTGTATCGGGCGTTCGCATTTTTGAAATCAGCGTATCTGCTTTCATAAAAAGTGAATCTCCTTCAACAATCGAAACGAAAAGCGGTCTCCCCCCTTTTGTTTTTACATAATTTTCTTCTTTGATGTAATCAGCCTCATCGGCAAAAAGAATAAAGTTTTGAACGGTATCTCTCCACACTACATTTCCCTTTGCATTTCCTATTCCAGTCAAATCATCAAAATCAAATAAATCTGCTTGAATGGTTTGTGCGCCATCTTCAATTACTGAACGGCCACTTGTTTTGTAAGCCTTCTTTTTTGCATCGTAAAAAATTTCATCCGCAACGACATTTTGTTCTTTGTCTTTATAATTCGCATTTCCTATTAAATAGGTTTGGTCGTTTTTTCCATTATATCTTATTTGATCGGCGGTGGCATTTCGATCCGCATCTTTGAAAGAGGCATTACCCTCCAACGTATAAATTCCACTTTCTCCATCATATCTAATAATATCTGCCATTGCTTCCTGATCTTCTTTCACGTATTGGGCATTCTGAAAAAACTCAGCCTTTTTATTTCGAATGTCATAAAACCCTCCTTCGCAATAAATTTTCCCATTGTCTTTTGTACTGATGAGGGTTGGACCTAAGAAGGTGACTATTCGAGTCTCTGTATTAAATCTAAGCGTATCAGCTTTTAAACTAAATTCAGGATCAACAACCAATACATCATTTTTAAAATCAATTACATCAAAGGCGGTATAATAATAACCACGCTGGCTGGTCAGTTGGGTAGTATCGTTTGTCAAAGTGGCACCTGAAACATAGGTGGCCAATTTCTTATTCATATCATATTGAAGAGAATCAGTAAATAGCTTTTGGTTATTATTTAGAAGGATAACATTGGAAAACAACTTCGCAATTCTATTGTCACTGTTATAGTTGGCACTATCTGCAAAAACATTTAGAGAATCTGCCTGCTGGATTAAAACGTTATTTTGAGCAATAACCTCACTATCATTTTTTATAAAAGCCGAATCACAATAAAGGTAAATACTGTCCTGCCTGAGTTCTACTTCGCCCAAAAGTCGTTGGTAAGTATTCTCTCCCTCTACCAAATATTCAAAAACATCTGCGTAGTCCACAATCACCTTACTGGTAGTGTCGGCAGGTTCTTGATCAGTTTGCCCCTTCCCTAAAATGGAGAAAAGAACAAACGGTATCATTAAGAGAATTTGAATGAAATTTTTCCTCATGGGGTAAAATTAAAAAAGCCTTTCAACCAAAACGGCTGAAAGGCTTTTTTATCTTTTAAGAAGATGTTATTTCTGTATTGCGAAAGGAATAGAACGTATTCCATCTTCTGTTTCAATGTAAACAATATAAGAACCTGAAGAATAAGATCTTAGGTCATACTCTAAAGTTGTACTTTGAATATCTTCATATTGTTGAGTGAAATGAACTTTACCAGAAATATCCATAATTCGTACATTCAACTTTTCTGAATTTTCAATCAAATCAAGATTGATATTCAACTCATCAGCAGTTGGATTAGGGAATATATTTACGATATTCTCAGTAGCAAGTTCTGTTACTGATGTGGTTGGATCACTATCTGCAATTGATAACCTTACAGCAGGCACATAATAACCACCTTGGAAATTACCCGTAGATAAATCACCAGAATTACCAACATCTAAAAGTGCACCATATCTATTTGCACCCAAAGAATCGGTTCTGAAAACCATTGCACCGTAATCGTGGTTTGTTGTAGTCAAAAAGAAAACAAACTGATCAATAATATCGGTGTATTCCATCGTCACGATGTACGTACCACCTTCTTCAAGTGGAATTCTTTTTCCATCAAGATCGATTGGTAAAGTGATTACTTGATTATCTTCTGTACCATCAAAAGTATAGCCATTGAAGGTCACTAAGCTATACTCAGATTCATTGGCCATTCCGTCACCATCCAAATCACCTTCCCACTTCAATAGCTTAATGGTCATAAATTGACCAGCAATATCTGCAGCGTTAGAGACACCGAAAGTTGCATTTTTCGCAAAATATCCACCAGTAGGAATGTAGTAAACATTACCCATTGTCCAAGAATTATCAGCTGTTCCTCTAATTCCAGCAAGACCTTCTCCAGCTTCTTTAGCAAATAATGTATCGGTAATTACAAAATCATAAGAGATTACATTGTTTGCAGGATTGTTATCTGTTCCATCGGAAGAAACTCGATAGGTAGTGGTATAGGTTGCAGCCTCAGCAGGAGGTGTGAATGCACCAAAAGGAACATTCTCGGCTAAAGAGTCAGGAGTGATTGAACCATAAGGCTGATCTGTTTCATAAACAACTGCACCTGTTTCTCCATTCTGTACCCTAACATTTACATTCACATTCTCTTCAGTAGTACCACCAATGTTTTCGATATCCACCAAAAATCCAAATTCTTCTACTTGTGATTTTGGAGTAGCATAGTTTGGTGCAATAGCAAAGAAACTCATATTGGCTCTCATGTCTGGCTCCGTTCTTTCAATAATAGTGATATCATCTATCATCCAATAGTAGAAATCTTGAGAGTAAGTGAATTTCATTTTCACTGTAGGACTTCCTTGCAACCCTAAGTTAGAAGGAATTGGCAGTTGCTGTTCTCCATTATAAACATCTCTAATTTCCCAATCAGGAAAAGCGTTAATCGGAGCACTCCAAGTAGCACCATCATCTGGGCTAAAAGAGATTGAACACTGTAAATCATAACCATCAGCAGCATTCAAATATCTTCCAACCTGATAGTAGCTAATATTTATTGGTCCGGAAACATCAGACATATCAATCGTTGGTGAAATAATTTCTCCAACAAATTCTCCATAAGGTGGATTTGCAGGTACATTATTTATGTCACCTCCATATCTCATGTATTCAAAGTTGAAAACCATTGCACCATTAGAAGCCGTTGGCGACATGAGGTTTGGAGCAGGATTAGGGTTTATCATAACTGGTCCAGGGTTGCCAGTATCGGTCCATCTCCAAGACATAGAGTCAACACCATCATTAAAAATAGTGTCTATTGTCCAACCGTTCGTACCGCCATCAAATTGCTCCTCGTAGAGTACATTTTGCGCTTGAGCTGAAAGACCCAAAACGGATAGAAACACGATAGAAGCAAATAAATTAGTAAAAAATTTCTTCATGTTTTATTCAATTTTAAATTTAGGAATGCGTATTTCAATAAAATTAGATGGTAAAGTTAAAATATTTAGCGGAGTGGAACTTATTTAAAATGTAGGTAGTCGTTGAGGTTGCATTTCTTTTTTATCTATATGTAAGCACTTGACAAAAGCGTAACAAAAATTAAAATTTTGAGTCCTATACCATAGGGGATGTGAACTTTTTTCTTGTCCCACTTCCACACTTGGATATCTTATATTCCAATAAATTTTAAAGATTTTAGGTTAACTTGCATAAAATTTATTTTTAAAAAGTCAAGTTACAAGACAGATGTGGCAACTTTTTTGATGTTCTAAGCGTATTATTAATATTACAATTCCTAAAAACTTTCCTGAACATATGCGTCAACTAAAGATAACTAATAAAATAACGACCAGAGAGAGTGTTGCTCTTGACAAGTATCTAAATGATATTGGTAAGATCTCTATGCTCACTCCTGATGAAGAAGCTCAATTAGCGAGAAGGATCAGAGAAGGTGACCAAGATGCTCTTGATAGACTAACTCAAGGCAACTTGCGATTTGTAGTTTCCGTAGCTAAACAATACCAAAACCAAGGGCTTTCATTATCTGACCTCATTAATGAAGGTAATGTAGGATTGATGAAAGCTGGTAAAAGATTTGATGAAACAAAAGGTTTTAAATTCATTTCTTATGCTGTTTGGTGGATTCGTCAATCCATTTTGCAAGCGATTGTTGAGTATTCAAGAATTGTAAGATTACCTTTAAATAAGGTAGGATCCTATAATAAAGTAAACGAGGCCTATATCTCTTTTGTACAACAACACGAAAGAGAGCCTTCTACTGAAGAACTTGCGGCAGTCCTTGAAATGAAGCCAAAAGAAATCATCAGAATGATGAAAGGTAATGGCAGACATTTGTCTATGGATGCTCCCTTGAGTGGAGATGATGGTGATTCTACCATGTTGGACGTCTTCCAAACCTCTGAAGAAGGTTTAAGTCCTGACAATACGCTAATGGAGCAATCCTTGAAGGAAGAAGTTCAAAATGGACTTTCCATTCTTTCTCCGAGAGAAGTAGAGGTACTGTCTTCTTACTATGGTCTAAATGGATATAAATCACTTACCCTTGAAGAAATAGGTGACTTGTATGGACTGACTCGTGAGCGAGTGCGGCAAATTAAAGAAAGAGCAATTCGAAGATTAAGAAAATCTTACAATCGAAATGCACTTCGTTCATATTTAGGATAATCAAAAAATCCACCTGAGTTTTCAGGTGGATTTTTTAAGCTTTGAAATTTAAAACTTACCTAGAACAAAACTTCGCCTCTTTTCCTGAATTATTTAATCTTTCAAAAAGAAATCTATCTTTTTGAAAAAACCTGTGATTAAAATGACGATAGGTATCATTCGAGAGCAAAAAAATCCACCTGACAATAGAGTTCCTTTAAGCCCATCTGTTTGTGCTTCCTTAAAAAAGAAGGGAATAAAGGTTATTGTTGAATCTTCTCCAGATAGGTGTTTTTCAGATGAAGAATATAGAAAAAAAGGAATTGAGGTTTCCAATGATCTTTCTGATTGCAATGTTTTGATGGGCGTCAAAGAAGTTCCTATTGACTATTTAGTAGCAAATAAAACTTACTTCTTTTTCTCACATACCATTAAGGAACAAGCCCACAACCGGAAACTCCTACAGGCAATTTTAAAAAAGAACATCAGATTAATTGATTATGAAGTATTAACTGATACATCGGGTAAACGACTTATAGCTTTCGGCAAATTTGCTGGGATGGTTGGAGCGCACAACGCTTTGTGGACTTATGGGCAAAGAACCAAACTATTTTCTTTGCCGAGGATGAAGGACTTGTCTGGATATGAGGAGGCAAAAGAAATTTATTCTGCGGCAAAATTCCCACCCGTTAAAATTGTTCTTACTGGTAAAGGAAGAGTCGGTCAAGGTGCAGCTTTGGTTTTGGATGATATGGGAATCAAAAAAATAACTCCACACGATTTCTTAAATAAGGAGTTTGATTTTGCAGTGTACACTCATTTGGGTACTGAGGATTATGTTGAAACAAGAAATAATACGCCTTTTGAAAAGTCAGAATATTATAAATTTCCAAATAGATTTGAAAATACATTTATGAAATATGCTAAGGTTAGTGACATATTCATAAATGGCATTTTTTATAATAAAGAAGCTCCGCCATTTTTCACAAGTAAAGAGATGAGGAGTACTGATTTCAATATCAAGGTTATTGCCGATGTTACTTGCGATATAGCTCCTGAGAGCTCAGTTCCTTCAACCCTTTTTGCTTCAACAATTAGCGACCCTGTTTTTGGTTATGATCCGAAAACTGAGCAAGCCGATGGGCCTTTTAAAAACGATGTAATAGATGTGATGTCTATTGATAACTTGCCAAATGAGTTGGCCAGAGATGCTTCCGAACAATTTGGAAAAACGTTTGAGGCGCTCATTTTAGATGCACTTTTGGAAGGACCAAACCATAGAATGATGGTAGATGCTACCCTGACTTCAAATGGGAAGTTGACTGAAAAGTTCCAATATCTTGAAGATTATGTTTCCAAAAAAGAAGAACTTATTTCATAAGGTTTTCAATCTTTGAAAAAGGAAGCAAAATGTTGGAAGGCCCCATGGAGTATGGAGCGATTTCGTATGGATTGTAATAAAATTCGAGTCCATCATTTGAAATTCCTATATTGGTAGGCAGCGTGAACTCATCCTCTTCAAACCAAAATCCCTGATCATTCAACGAGGAATTGGGTAGAATCTCATATTGTTCCCTGAAGTTTTTTTCAGCCAATTTTTTTATTGAACCTGTGTTTTTTACAATGTCTTGAAGTTTTAATTCTTTTCCTGAAGTTTTATCTAAAATCTTCAAAGAGACATAAGTATTGGGATGAGCACCACCTGTGTAGCTAAAATTACTCATACTTAGGCCAAGATAGCTTGAATCCGAATACGTCACCTCTACCATGGTTTCAATCGTCCAATCAGAGGAGGCAAAATCCATATCATCCAAAAAGTCTCGAAACTCTTCTTCTAATTCAATAAGGGCAGTGTCTAATTTTTCAATAGTGCTATCTTCATCGCTTTCGCCCATTACCAAATTATCAATAATAAATTGATTAACAGTTCCATTTGCAGCTTTCCTTAATGCCGCAGAACCATCATGAATTTTAGGATAACCAATACTAACTTTCAAACATCCGCCGTCCTTCGCTGTGCAATTACCAAAATTCTTTTGTAAAGAAACTTGTTCTATTGAAATCTGCTCAGATGATTTTTTATTACAGCTGAATAAAAACAAACCAATTAGGAGCGCAACAAATAGCTTTTTCATTAGTCTTCAATTGAGGCTTTCATTTTTTCTGTGTTTTCGAGCATTTTGAGGGCTTCAATAATGCCACTCAAGTCGCCATCAATCACGGTTTGTAAACTGTGATTTTTACTATCACCATCCAATCGATGATCTGTTACCCTATTCTGCGGATAATTATAAGTTCGAATTTTCTCAGAACGATCACCTGAACCAACTTGAGATTTTCGATTAGCAGCCAAACCATCGGCATGTTCTTTTCTTTGCTTATCTTGAATCTCTTGTATCAAGCGCCCCATGGCAATGTCCTTATTTTTATGCTGTGAGCGCCCATCTTGGCTCTCTGCGACGATTCCTGTAGGGATATGCGTCAGACGAACAGCAGACTCCGTTTTATTTACGTGCTGCCCTCCAGCACCACTTGAACGATAAGTATCTACTCTAATTTCATCTTTTCGGATATTGACATCTTCCAATTCCAATTTTGGAATCACAGCGACCGTAGCAGCAGAAGTATGCAAACGACCTTGAGATTCAGTTTTTGGAACTCTTTGAACTCGATGTGCACCAGATTCAAACTTCAACGTACCATAAACTTCTTCACCCGACACTTCCAAAATGATTTCTTTATACCCACCAGAAGTACCTTCGTTGAGCTTAATCGCCTCATACTTAAACTTTAAGGTATCGAAATATTTTTGATACATCCGATATAAATCACCGGAAAAAATGGCAGCTTCATCTCCACCAGTACCCGCTCTAATTTCAAAAATTACATCTTTGGTATCCTCTGGATCTTTAGGAATCAAAAGAATTTTAAGTCGCTCTTCTAACTCTTTAACTCGTGGGGTTAAATTTTTAATTTCCTCTTGAGCCATTTCTTTCATCTCAGAATCGCCTAACATTTCTTTCGCTTCCTCCAGATTTTTCAAAACTGTATCATAATCTCGATACACCTCAACCACTTCTTGGAGGCTTTTATACTCCTTATTCAATTTTGAAAAACGGTTGTTGTCTGAAGCCACCTCCGGATCACTTAATTGATCTTGGATGTATAGAAATTTGTCTTCTATGGCTCTTAATTTATCCAGCATCTAAATATTAATTTGATAGTATGTTACTTAGTTCGGAACAAAAGTGAAATTTGAAGTTTACTAAACTTAATCTTCGGGAGCATTACTGCATAAAGCGCTTGAAATATATGTCCTTCATTAGAGCAAAGTTTTGTAAACCAAAGTTTTGTCCCGTACGTAGAGTATGTTAGGTAAAAGTCTTTATTTTAAAATAATTTGTATGCAATTTAAATGCTTCTTTTTCCGCTGCTTTTCGTTAAAAAGGCGAACAATAGCGAAGGCTATATCTCGAATTTTTTGTCTCAATTATCGAAAAAATAACCATTGATTGCTCTACAAGATATTTCAGAAAGACGACTAAAAGAATAACATCAAAATTTCAATATGAGTTCGAACACCTAAAAAATTGAAATCCACAAAGGATTACTTACGAGAGCAAAAATACCATTTTTATTCATTTGAACTAAGAACAGTTTTTATAACGCTAATTGAGCAAATCGCTTTTTTACGCACTTGATTATCATCTTTCCATAAACCAAATACGCCCTCAAAAACAATGAAGAAAGCCAAGTAATTCCAACAAAATATTACAAACGATAATAAATTAGAAACTTTTTGTTATTGTGGAAATGATTTTTCTATTTTTGTCTCATTATCAATGATTTGTACCTTACAAAAAATCATAATATTTCAGTTTGGTATAGTCTTTGGATTCTCTGGGGCAGAGAAAATTATTCAAAATTTTAATTAAACATTATTATGAGAAAGCAAAAAAATGAGGTCTTTCTATTGAAGAAAGGCAAAGCGGAGGTGCGGCTGGATTATGCAGAGTTAAGAAAAGCCGTTCTTGTTCTGCGTGCTGTCAATCATAATCTTAGACAAAAGATGATTGACTTGCTTGAAGAAAACGGTAAGATGACCGTAACAGAAATTTACATCAAACTACGCTTGGAACAATCAGTAGCATCACAACATTTGGCAATTTTGAGAAGGTCAGGAGTTGTTTCTACAGAAAGACATGGAAAGTTTATTTTTTACACACTAAACGAAGAACGACTTTCTCAAATTTCTAATCTCGTTGAAGAACTGGCGAATTAAATTTCTCTACACATCCCATGTAACTAACAATAAAAAAGATAAGAAATAGACTATACCTTTACTTTAAATTTATCTTTAAAGACATAGTTAAAACCCGGTTTACTTCGATAAGAGATTGAGTGCCAAGGACATACCATGTTCTTGGCATTTTTAATTTATGGCTTTGAAAATATAAATTCTTTACGCATATTTGCTTTCAATATTTATTTACAGTCTATTTTTAGGACTTTTACTTTGAGCAAAACATTACTTCTATGAGAAAGGCAAAGGTAAATCTCGATCAAGAGAAACTCTTGATCTCCTCAGAGATTTTGAGGGCACTCGCACATCCTTTAAGGCTTAAAATTTTGGAGTTTATTGATAAAAACGATTCTATTAATGTCAATAAAATCTACAATACACTTAAACTTGAGCAATCCATTACTTCCCAACACCTCAGAATTTTAAGAATCAACGGTCTTGTAATCACGAAAAGAGATGGCAAGTACATTCATTATAGTGTAAACTATGATGGTATTTTAAATGCAGTGAATTCTGTCAATAATTTTTTGGCATTAACTGAAACTGAAGAAAAATCGGTTAGTTAATTAAAAGAGAATTCTTGTAAACACTACTCAAAAAAAATAAAATTCCAGTTGCAAGGTTTGCAACTTGGGATTTTTTTTTATTCAGATATTTCTGAGAAAATAGGCTCTGCCTCAGGTGAAGGATTTTGTTCTTCATCCTGAAAAATATGCCTATAAAAAATGATGATACTAAATACTCCAACAGTAATGGAGGCATCCGCTAAATTGAAAACTGGTCTAAAAAACAAATATTGTTCTCCTGCCCAAAAAGGAAGCCAGTCAGGGAAATAGCCGCTAAACATCGGAAAGTAGAACATATCGACTACTTTTCCATACAGGAAACTACCATAGCCTCCTTCCGCAGGGAAAAGTTCAGCTACATTGCGGTGATAAGGATTTGAATCAGAAAAAATTACACCATAAAAGGCACTATCAAGAATATTGCCGAGCGCTCCTGCCATTATCAACGCTATGCTGCCAAGTAAGCCATAGCTTACCTTTTCTTTTATAAGACTATATATGTAATATCCCATTGCTGAAACCACCACAATTCTAAATAGACTTAATATCAGTTTTCCATAACTGCCGCCCAATGTTAATCCAAAGGCCATGCCTTCATTCTCTACGAAGTGAATTCTGGCCCAATTCAAGCCTAATAAATTAAATTCCTCACCGTAGTATAGGTTGGTTTTAATCCAAACCTTAAGCCATTGATCCAAAAATAGAATCAATACAATCACCAAAACAACAAAAGAACCTCTTTTCAAAATGAATATTTTTTGATAGGACGCAAAAGTAAAATTCCTATTTAATTTTTAGATAAGCAATTAACGGATAATGGTCTGAAAGCTTGTCTTTCCCGATTCTTAAGTCCACAATTTCAATTTCTGGACTCACTAAAACATAATCTAACCGTAATCCTGGAATTTTTCCCGCATAGGTAAAACCAAATCCCCTACCTTTTTCATGAAATGCATCTTTTAATCCTTTAGAAATAATTCTATAGGGATAAGAAAGAGGTACTTCATTGAGATCGCCACATACAATTACTGGGTAAGGACATTCAGAAATATGGGCAGCAAGTTCTTCCGCTTGGCGAACTCTTATTTTTGAGCCCTTTATTAATTTAATCAAAACAGACTTTATTAAACGAGGCATTTTCATCGTAAAAAAGTCTTCTTTGATATAGAATTTATCAGCAGATAATGAAATTTGGTTTGATTTGAGGTGTATGTTATACACTCTAACCCGAATTTGTTCTTTTTCAATTTCAAACCAACTCACCCCATTCAAATCATCTCGGGCAATAAATCCATTTTCTAAAAATTCATGATTGGAACCCTGATAAAAAAAGTTAATGGGATTTTTTTCGTATTTGAACAAATTGTAATTATCCATGTACTCTTCGAGTTTTGCTGATAAAAATAACTCTTGAAAACATGCAAAATCAACTTGAAGTTCTTTGACCGTTTCAAGGACTGGATTAGAGGTCTGGAGCCGATAGTTTTTTTTAGCATCTACACCATAAAATGAATTTATATTGTAGGATACTAACTTTAGGTTGTCCGAATTATCTTTTTTTGAAAAATTAAATCCGAAAAAAGAGGATAGATAATTTATACCTAAAAAAATTGCTAAAAAGGGAAGAATTACAAATCTACGTTTCTTAAATAGAATCCCACCCAATAAAATAAAAAAATTGACGAGGACTAACCAGGGATAAGCTATACCAAAAAACATGATTGGCCAAAAACTCTTAGCACTTACATAGGGCGCGAGGTAAGCCAGCATAAGCGCAGCGGCAAAACAATAGGTAAAAATTTTAGTTAATTGGGTTAATAATTTCAATTCTTTTTACTTGCGTTAAATAGGAACTCCTTTTCTTCTGAGGACAAGCTGTCGTAACCGTCTCTTTTTATTTTATCTAAAATTGAATCCAAGGCCTCTTGGTGAGAGCCCTGAGTTGCTGTTTTATCAGAACGTGCACTTCCTTTACTTTTTTGAAATTTGGAAGCGTCTGGGTTTTTATAAACTTTTCGTGGTCCTTTATTAGATTTAAAAATATTGGAAAAGAAGGTGGAAATAGAATCAATTGTCCTGTTTACAGGCACAGACCAGTCTGCCCCGTTACTCCGCATTTGGTTTACGTACATATATCCAAGGAAAACACCTCCTAAATGTGCAAAGTGACCTCCAGTGTTGCTCAAACTTCCTATTCCTACAATATCCAATAATATCAGGACTCCTACTATAAACTTCAATCTTATAGGCCCCAACAAGAACAAATGAATCGTATAATCAGGAGCCGTAACTCCCGCTGCTGCCACTATGGCCATTACAGCTGCAGATGCCCCTAATGCATAAGAACCAACTAAGTAATAATCTGGTAAAAGTGTTGCGGAAAGAAAGTAGATCAACGCCCCAAAGAGTCCTCCTAATAAATAAAGCGGTAAAATATGCCTATCACCCAACAAATCTCCTGTAATACGCCCAAACCAATAGAGAAACAACATATTCCATAAAAGGTGGAAGAAATCTGTATGCAAAAACATGTGGGTGAAAACTGACCATAAATGCAGCAAGTTGGTGTACCAATCATCTGAAATGCAGAAAAAATGAACGATGTCCCAGTATATAGTTTCCGAGTTTTGAAAATCAATTGCCTTAACGAATAGCGGAAGAATTGCCATCACTACAAAAATCGCTACATTCACAAAAATCAGGCGGATAACCATATTACCTTGATTGAACGCCAATTTTATGTCTTCCCAGATTGATTTAAACATGCAATTTTGTTTTTGGCAAAATTAATAATTTTCAATTTCTCCTTTTAGGATTTTTTGGGACAGGATCTAAAGGGTCATTTTCATTCCATGGGTGGCATCCGAATATTCTTTTCAGTCCCATCCAAATACCCTTAATTATACCCCACTCCTCTATCGCTCCAATCATGTAATGCGAACAGGTGGGTTGGAATCTGCAGTTAGACCCCAATAATGGAGAAATAAAAATCTGATAACCCCTAACAGGTAGAATGAAAATCAATTTCAAAAATCTGTTGATCATATAAATAAACGTGGTTTGAAGTATTTAGTTTTTATGAATTTTAAGTGGATTCATTGCAGCATAATATATTAGTTTCCAACCGGTATCAGATTTTGAAAATCGCCTTTTCATACCCATGGTTCCTTCTCTATGAATTATAAATTCAGTAATTAAGGTTTCGTCTAATACTTGAAAAGTACTTTCAAATTCTTTACTCGTTATCAACTTATGAGCAGCCCAATCTTCCTTTTGCCACCGAAAACTCGATTCCTCAACTTCTAATTCTCCGGCGTTGGCCGGTATTCCTTGAAGCGGAAATTGAATGTGATCGATTTGAAAAATTGTATCAGAATGAAACTTGTAATAAAACTTATCAAAGTCTGCCACTCCTGTCAAAGAAGTCAATTCAGAAGATGCATCTTTACTTTCTAAGTTATTGTTTCTACATCCAACCCATAAGAAAAAGCAAAAAAAAGGAATCACAAATCTCATCGTTTATATAATTAAATATTAAATTTTTCATGAAATGATGTCGTAAGAAACACCAAAACAATAATGATAAATTGAGTATTTATTTTTTTTATTTTTATGAAGAATTTAAAGTCAGCAAGTTATATATTTTATTTAGTTTCAATTGATGTTTAAACTTCCGTTTTCTCAAGAAAAATGGCCTAAATAACCATTAACTCATCAAAACTACCGCTTTCTAAACAAAAACTACCGCTTTCTCATTGGTACTCAACACAAAATAAATTGCACCTTGTACAAACGTTCAATGCCTCTATATTGCACTCAGTTTTCTCATAGTATGTTTTAGGTCCTACACCTTCGTCCCTTCTAAGGTGTAGGAATTTTTTTTTCTCGACTCTTCTATTTTTTCTTCTTTATACAGATTTGGTAAAATTCGATGTCACAAATTTTGACGTTAAATTTTGAACAGAATATTCATATTTGAAAAATAAATATAAATATTTTACCATTTACTCACTCTATCCTACCGCTAAATAGTTGGAGCAAAAATAAACATCGAAAACAAAAATATATTCCTCTAAAGCATAATATATTTACATCGTGTAGTTTTCTCATAGTATGTTTAGTGCTCCTACGTCTTTGCTTTGCCTCCTGATGTAGGAGTTTTTTTTTGCCCCTTATCTTCAAGATACTTTTGTAAAAACCAATCGTTCTTCTTCATCCTCTTCTCCGATAGCTCTATACCGAAACCTGTAAGCCTGTATTCCACCTTTGGCAAGACTTCGGCAAATACCTTTCGGTAAATTATCCTATTTGATTCTAATTTCTTTAAAGTGCCTTAAAGCATGCGAGCAGATATACCGTTAATTTTTTTTGCGAAGATCCGTATTTCGAAATAACTCAAATTATACAAAACAAATAAACTCCACTTATCCTTCAAGGTAGCCAGCACATCTTTTGGGATACATAATCTATGTTTTATGTTTATTCTCAATGTCTTTCAAAAAAAACTTGTACCTTTTTCCTTACGATAACTTGCTGATTTTCAGTAGGAGTTACGTTCATGTTACTTAGTATTCGATTTGTAATCTATTCTTTATCAATTATTTATATTCTATATTTACAATAGAAGTTGTTTGAAAATGGAGTTTAGAAGCGAAAGACTAAGTACAGGACAAAACATTAGGTTTACTAAACTTCGCTTTAAATTAAAGGTTCGATTTTAAAGGATTGATACCGAAGGTTACCTTAAAATTAAGTTTAGTAAACCTCCGATTCTACTTTTGTCCTGTACAGAGAGCGAAAGATTGAAGTTGAAAAATTTAGCAAAATCAGGTTTTTCAAATGCGATTGTGCAGCTAAAATCTATGAAGTTGTTTAAGAATTCATGATTTCGCGAAAGTGAGAAAATTTTATTCTGAATAAGGCAAAAACCACAGTTGATGCCTTAGCATCAACGAGGATTTTTAACGTAATTCAGGATTAAATTTGCCGCTTGCAGCCAATCAATGAGTTTTTAAACTACTTCTATATTTAAACAACTTCATAGTTATTAAAACTGATGATTTACAAAAATAATAACTCGAAAATGAATAAAGAAAAACTGAATATTGAACTTGACAAAGCTTTTCAAGCAGTCATAGATTGGGTAAACGAGCAACCCATCGAAAATTTAAATAAAGAATTAGTAAAAGGAAAATGGCCAATTTCTCACCACATATATCATTTGGTTAAATCTACACGAGCAGCAAATAAGGGAATGAAATCGCCAAAGATGATGCTAAAATTAACCTTTGGGACTACGAATAGAAAGGAGAGATCCTATGATGAATTGGTTGAAAAATATCAAACAACACTTTCAGAAAAACAAATAAAAGCACCCGAAAATTTTTCTGCAGAAGCAGGCCGCACCTTTGATAAAAATGAGTTGATTGAAAAGTTTTTAAAAACTAAAACAGAGATGAAAAAGGCACTTGAAAAATGGGATGAAATCAAGTTATCAAAATATGTTTTACCTCATCCTGCAATTGGTAAATGTACTGTCAGAGAAATAGTATATTTCACCACTTATCACACCTATCATCATTTAAACATCTTAAAAAACGAGTATCATTTTCCAAGCTAAATCAAGTTAAAAAATGAGGAAGCAATATTTTTATAGCTCAAATAAAGTTTAGATATTACCTAAAATTTAAATTATGAAATCAACCTTTTTCTTGTTTCTTTTTTCAATTATCGTTGTCACAACTTCTGTAGCTCAAGACCAGTTCAAAACTTGGCATGCGGAGTCAATTTATCTCAACACTAACTTTTTTAGCAGAACCTATGTAAAGGAAGGTAAAAGCCATCGAGTAGGGTTTTGGAAGAAAAACCTAAAGAAAGAGCTACGAGATAGTAAAGTAGGTTATCAAGAATTTTTGAAATCTCAAAAAAATCAAAACATCGCTTTAATGCTAAATGTAGCAGCAATAGCCAGTTATTTCATTGCTTTTGACCAAGCTGATGAAGGAAATGAAAGGAATGCAAATATCCTTCTACTGGGAGGATTGGGTTTATCAATTGCTTCAATCCCCTTGTCAATCAAATCTCAAAATCAGCTCAACCGTGCTGTTTGGATGCACAACGGAGATTTGATTTTGAAGAAATAAAAGATTCATAGAAGCTGATTGACCAAATAAATTCAATCAGCTTCTATGATAAAACTACTTTAAAGTTCGTAGTTAGGCTTGAGTTTGTGGTCTTTCTTATAGAAGTCGTTGATAATTTTCACAACTTCATCCAAGTCATCTGTGATTGGAATTAAATCCAAATCTTTAGCACTGATGGTTGCAAATTTTTCAAGCATCGTGCCTTTGATCCAATCGACAAGTCCTGTCCAAAAATCAGAACCCACTAAAATGATAGGTACTTTGCTGGACATAGTCGTTTGCACTAAAGTCAATACTTCAAACAGTTCGTCCATTGTTCCAAATCCACCTGGCATGACCACAAATGCCTGTGCATACTTAACGAACATCACTTTTCTGATAAAGAAATATCGAAACATCAAGTTTTTATCGGCATCAATCCAAGGATTGTAATGTTGCTCAAACGGGATATCGATATTTAACCCAACGGAGGCACCACCTCCTTTCTTCGCTCCTTTATTTCCTGCCTCCATGATTCCAGGACCACCGCCTGTGATAATACCGAAGCCCTCTTTGGAGAGTTTTTTAGCCAGTTTTACCGTTTGTTTATAGTATTTCTGGTTAGGTTTGGTTCGTGCAGAGCCAAAAATAGAAACACAAGGCCCTATCTGATTCATTACTTCAAAACCATCAACTGTTTCAGAGATTACTTTGAACAACGTCCAAGAGTTTTCTCCTTTGATGGTTTTATCCCATTGTTTCGTTTTAAGATTTTTCTTCTTTGCCATTAAAAAAAGGTCTGATTGTGAATTATTTAAAAAGCGGGTGCAAATAACTACAAATAACATTACAAGTCAAAAAAAATGCCCGATACCAATGGCACGGGCAAATTTGTATATTTTCTAATTCGCAGGATTTAATTTTTCTTATAACTAGTAAACTGCTTATCTATATATTGATGCAACTCATCTACATCATCAAATTTATCGAAAATCTCTTTGAATCGGGTGGCATCTTCAGGCGAACTTGGAGAAACAAAACGTAATACATCTTCATCATTGATTTCTGCACCACTCAATATAATCAGACGTTCAACCACATTTCTCAGCTCTCGAATATTACCAGGCCAAGTCAAATTTTTAAGGGCAACTTCTGCTTCTTTGGTTACCACTTTTGGTGTGATACCATATTCAGAACAAATATTCGCCACAAAATGATTCACCAATAAAGGAATGTCTTCTCTACGTTCTCTCAATGGAGGAACATGAATAGGAAGCACCGCTAAACGATAATATAAATCTTCACGGAAATTGCCTCTTTTGATTTCTTCTTGCAGGTTTTTATTGGTTGCTGCTATAATTCGTACATCAACACGAATTGGCTTTTCACCGCCCACACGAGTCACGATACTTTCTTGTAAAGCTCTTAGAACTTTTGCTTGCGCACTTAGGCTCATATCCCCTATCTCATCCAGAAATAAGGTGCCGCCATGGGCTTGTTCAAATTTACCAATGCGTTGCTTGTGAGCTGAGGTAAAAGAACCTTTCTCATGTCCAAATAGCTCACTATCAATAAGTTCTGATGGAATAGCTGCACAATTCACCTCTACCAATGGACTTTCTCTTCTACTACTTTTTTCGTGAAGCCAACGGGCTACCAATTCTTTACCCGTTCCATTTTCACCCAAAACCAAAACTCGCGAATCCGTAGGCCCTACCGTTTCGATAAACTCATGAATTTTAGAAATAGCTGGAGATTCTCCAACAATTTCTTGAACCTTTGAGCTGGTTACTTTCTTTTTAAGGACTTTGGTCTCTGTAATTAGGCTGGACTTATCCATTGCGTTTCGCAAAGTGATAAGTAATCTATTCAGATCTGGTGGTTTTGAGATATAATCAAAGGCACCTTTTTTCACTGCTTCTACCGCAGTTTCAATAGTACCATGACCAGAAATCATTACAACTGGGGTCTCCGGTGCAAGCATGTGGACTCTTTCGAGCGCCTCCATGCCCGTCATCTGTGGCATTTTGATATCCATTAAGATGACGTCGAATTTGTCTTTTTTTAGTTTGACCATGCATTCCAAACCGTTCGTCGCTTCGTCCACCTTGAATTTTTCGAATTCAAGAATTTCCTTGAGCGTTCTTCTGATAGCCGGTTCGTCATCTACAATTAAAATCTTAGCCATGGAGTATGTTTATTATTTTTTGTGAGTGGATTATGGTTGATTCCCTCCGAATTACCAGTCAAATATTACGCCAAACATATATATGTGTTTCATTAATTTTGATATTAAAATTAAAAAAAATCATATCTGTATTCAACTAAAAATGATTGCTTTAAGCAAAAAGGGATAAGGGGTATCACTCAACTATTTTAAGGGCATTCTCATAGAGCATGTGGAGAGTACGTGAATCAAAATTAAAATAAAAAATATGAATTAAAATACTTTGACTCTAAATTCTGAGTACAGGACAAAACATAGGTTTACTAAACTTCGCCTTCGCTAAATGCACTGATTTAAATAATTCTATTCGCGAGTTTTTAAAAATTAAGTTTAGTAAACCTCTCATTTCACTTTTGTCCTGTACTTAGCTCTAAATTTTGAAGCTCAACCCTATTTCCCTTCTCCTTTAATCAAAACAAGTAAAGTGTAGAAGAAAATTTTAAAATCTAATGCAAGAGACATATTTTCAATATAAAGAATATCGAATTTTAGTCGTTGAATCATTTGCTCAACATTACTTGCATAGCCATATTTCACCTGTCCCCAACTGGTGATTCCTGGGCGAACCTTGAGCAGGTGACGATAATGAGGTGCTTTTTTCACGATTTGATCAATATAGAATTGTCGTTCTGGGCGAGGGCCAACCAAAGACATTTCTCCTATTAAAACATTCCAAAATTGAGGCAACTCGTCGAGCCTATATTTTCTCATAGTCTTACCCCAAGGAGTAATCCGACTATCCGCATCGCTTGATAGTCGTGGGCCATTTTTTTCTGCATCTGTAAACATTGAGCGGAATTTGATAATCTTAAATTCTTTTCCATAATGGCCTACCCTTTTTTGTTTGAAAAAAATCGGCCCATCAGAGGAGAGTCTTACTCGAATAGCAATGTAAAGATAAACTGGTGTAAAAGTTATCAGGAATAATAAAGAGGTCGTAACGTCAACTAATCTTTTCACAATCATTTGCCATTTGGGCAAAAGTTCCTGATTTATCTCAATTAATACCGCACCATAGAGGTGATTCATTTTTACATTTCCCAATAAAATGTCATACATATCAGGAATGATTTTTACCAAAATTCTATCCCCAAAATCAAAAAGCGAATTTAGAATATCACGCAAACGATTATGCTCACTTGATTCAATTGCAACAATCACTTCCTCAATATTTTCCTTTTCTATTACATTATGAATGTCCTCAACTCGACCCAATTTAGGAAGATGAGTTTGCAATGGTTTTTTACGATTGCCATTCGCATCTATGAATCCAATGAAATTAAATCCAAGGCCTTTTTTTCTTGTAGCTACATCGGCAAAAAGGTCTTCTGCTTTTTGTTCACCTCCAATTAATAAGGTTCTAAAAGTTCTAATCCCCTTTTTCAAACGACGGCTGGCCCAAGTCAAAATTATCATTCTGACGCACACAGTTATTAGAAAATGCAAACCCAACAAAGTTAAAAAGGAAGTATAGTAGGTATGATAATCGGTAACTATATCATCGAGCATGAGCGTGAAAAACAAAAACAAGACCCCAAAAATTGACAAAAAGATAGTTCGGATAAATACTGACATCCGCGACATTCTATAAACATCTTTGTAATTGTCGAAAATGCCATAAAATAGACTCCAACCAATGGGTACAATCGCAATTCCATAATAGAAATTCGGATCCGTCCATATTGATTCCAAAGCAGCGCCTTCAATGTTTTTTCGGTAGGCAAAAAACAATGCCCATGCAATCATCGCTGAAAGGAAGTCCGCCAACTTGTAAAAGAAAGTATCCAACTGACGTAGTTTGGTCATTCGAAATCTATCTTCAGATCGATTTCGAACCAATTCGGCCGATGATGTTACAAATGTTGGAATACTACTCATTCATTTTTGTATTACTCAAAAAACAAAGTTCCTCATCAATTCAAGACTTAAATAAACTCAGGATGCAAAAGTAATCAAAAGGCTTCGTGTCATTTAATTGTAAAAGACATTTTTAGACTAATCTAAAAATATCTTTCGATTGATGAAATTTTATTACTTTTGCATATAAATAAACCTCTAATTATGGATTTGTGGATGTCCTTACAAGAACCTTGGGCCTTTAGAGCACTCATTGCATCTGCAATGGTCGGTATTTCATGCGGTGTTTTAGGGTGTTTTATCGTTTTGAGAAATATGGCTTTGATAGGAGATGCCCTTTCTCATGCCGTTCTTCCGGGTGTATTTTTTGCATTTTTATTATTTGGATATAGTGTCATTGGATTCTTTATTGGTTCCGTTTTAGCAGGTTTACTTTCTGCCCTGGTCATCACATGGATTCAACAGAACGTAAAAGCCAAGAACGACGCTGCCATCGGTATCGTTTTTACGGCCATGTTTGCTATTGGAGTTATTGGCATCTCACATATCAGTAAGCGCGATGGCGTACACTTAGATGTAAAAGATTTTCTTTTTGGAAATATGCTTGGCGTCTCTAATGAAGATCTTTATTTGACCATAGGATTGACTATTTATGTTTTAATAAATGTTTTCATTTTCTATCGACAATTGTTTGTCTCCACATTCCAGCCCGTGATTGCTCAAACAATGGGTATTTCAGTCAAATTGATGCATTATTTCCTAATGCTTTTACTTTCATTTGTGGTGGTGGCTTCTTTACAAACCGTTGGGGTTATTTTGGTAGTGGCCATGCTCATCACGCCTGCTTCCACGGCCCTTTTGCTTACGGATCGTTTGCATAAAGTCGTCATACTCTCGGCGTTTATTGGACTAATATCGACCGTTTCAGGTTTGCTTTTAGCAATTGTATGGAATACCACTCCTGGGCCTTTAATGGCAGTTGTAGCAGCTGTTTTCTTTTTTATTGCAGCTTTTTTAGCGCCAAAGCGAGGTTTAGTTTTCAGATATTTGAAAAAAAGGAAATTAAAACACGAAATCAATTTGGAGGATGTCATGAAACAATCCTTCCGCCTACAAGGCATGAATCAAATGAACTTTGAAAATTTGCAAGCCAGGTTAGGTTTCTCAAGAAGGAAATTAAATGGTTTGCTTTCGGAATTGCGAAACAGGGATTACTTTGATAAAGGGCAGTTGGAGTTGACTGAAAAAGGATCAGCAGTTGCTAGTCGATTGACCAGAGCGCACCGTTTATGGGAGACCTATTTGGTTAATGAAGTCGGCCTTCAAGAAGGCCAAATCCATGACGACGCAGAGCGATTGGAGCATCACCTGTCGGAAGGTATCTTAGATGAAGTAGATGAAAAATTAGGCTTTCCTGAAAAAGACCCGCATGGTTCTCCAATTCCTGAACGTAAAATGCCAGAGCGCTCTTTACTCCAATTGAGCAAAAATCAGGATGCTCAAATCGAAATCAATCAGACAAATGAATATATCTCAACAGCACTTTGGAAACTTGGATTGATGCCCGAAGAAGAAATTCAAGTCATAAATAAAGACGAAATTTCAGTTAAGGTGCAGCAAGGTGATAAAACCATCGAGATTCCTTCTAAATTAGCGGCTCGAATTGCAATAACTTAGTGAGCAAACATTTTACACTTGAGGAACGAAAAACTTATTACTCCTACCCTTATCGTTTTCGGAATTATCATGGTCATTTTGGCCTTTGTTGCCAAGGGCACAGGCGATGAAGGAGATAGTATCTCTCACTACCTCCACTCAAGGTTTGCCTTTGAGCATCCTGAAAACTTCCTAAATCATTGGGCAAAACCAATGTTTGTATTACTTACTGCGCCTATTGCTCAAGGTGGTTTCACAGCCATGAAACTGTTCAATATCGCCCTGATAATCTGTTCCACAATTTTAATGGTCAGCGTAGGTCGGCAATTGAATATCCAAAATGTTTGGATAGCAGTCTTTGCCATGATATTTGCCCCAATGAATATTTCTTTAACATTATCTGGTTTGACCGAACCGCTGTTTGCTTGTTGGATGATGTTTGGAATTTACCTTTTGGTCAAAGAAAAACCAGCTCCAGCAATTTTGTGGTTATCCTTTTTGCCATTTGTTCGCTCAGAAGGATTGATAATTTTCTGCGTTCTAACCATTTATATTCTTTTGAAAAAGTACTGGTATCTGCTGCCGCTTCTCACCTTCGGACATATCGTTTATGGAGTTGTAGGATATTTCTATTATGGGGATTTTTGGTGGATATTCAATAAAATGTCCTATGCCACTCCAAGTAGCGCTTACGGCTCAGGAAAGCTTTTTCATTTTGCCAATAATATGCATCAGGTTTTAGGAGATTTTCTTCCAATACTTTTAGTGGTTGGGATTTTAGCAGGAGGTGTGAAGATGTTCAATTACCTTTTCCGTAAAGGATATTTTTCAAAAGAAGAAATGTGGTTGGTTTATGGGATAGGAGTAGCCTACTTCATTGCCCATAGTTTATTTTGGTATTTAGGAATTTTCAACTCTTTTGGATTGATGCGCGTGATGGTAGGCGTACTTCCACTTTATGCGCTAATCATAACACAGGGCATCAATTGGATTTGTGGATTTTTAAAAACCTCACATCGACCCTACGCCCATTATTCCATAGTGGCAGCAATGGCTGTTTTTCTATTCTTAAGATTGAATTATACCAGAGATCTCAGCTTAAAAGAAATTCAAATTGGGCAAACCAACCTGGCCAAAAAATATGCTGAAAAATATAAAGACTATACTTTGTATTTTGATGCGCCTCATATTGCCCTGGCGTTTGATAAAGACCGATTTGACTCTCGCGAGGCGAGATATACGCCGCAGATTTTGACTGGAGAACCAATTGCCAAAAAATCAATTGTAATATGGGATAGTTGGTTTTCAAAAACGGACTATAATGTTCCGTTGAAAGAATTTTTGGAAAGCCCTAAACTCAAATTAATTGAATGCGAAAAAACGGGTGATCCCAAAAAACCAAAACAGAGCTGTCTTTTTGAAGTAAAACCCGAATACACAAATAAAAAGATTTTGATGTTCGAAGATTTTGAATCTGAATCATCAAATGAATTTTTAGATACCACCTTTTTCAAATCAGGAAAACACAGCAGATGGGTCGGCGAAAAGAAGAAGTTCTCTAAAAGTTTTACGGGATGGATCAATGCGTTTACGTATGAACAAAACCCTGAATTAACAGCAAGTTGTTGGGCCTATTTACCGGAAGGAATAAATCCTGAAAAACATCCTGGCCAACTGACTATTTCATTTGAATCCGCCTACAATTCATTTAATTTTAATAAGAAAAAGTTGTTTGAAAAAGGGGATTTACCAGGTTGGAAAAAAGTTAGTTTTTCGGCAGCTGTTCCGAAATATAAACTGATAAAAGATAAAATAAAAGTCTATGTTTGGAATCCTGATAAAAGGAAAATATTCATAGATGATTTTGAGGTAAGATGGAATGGAGGAGACTGAGCTAAACAAGATGCCCTTTCATTCGTTACTTTCCTTGAAAAAAATTTCAACATCATTCACAAATAAAAATCATTACAAGATGAAGAACACCTTATTATTTTTACTGCTTTCCACAGCCATCACCTTAGTTTCTTGTGGAGGAGATGCAAAGCAAACACCTACTACACAGTCAAATACAGACGGTGCTCAACAGGTAGAACAACCCGTCATTGGTCAAGCCAATGTTTATGCATCAGATTTGGCCAACAGCATGGTGACCTGGAAAGGTTCAAAAGTAACTGGATCGTTTCATACTGGAATTTTCAAATTGAAAGATGGGAAATTGGCAATGAGCAATGGAAAAGTGATTGCTGCAGATGTAGATATTGACATTTCTTCCTTAGCCGTCACTGATGATATGGATGACGGAGGTAAACAAAAATTAGCAGGCCACCTATTGAGCCCTGATTTTTTTGAAACTGAAAAATATCCAACTGCAAAATTTTTAGTGCAAAAAGTGCAGCCGATTGATAATCCTACTGAGGGATACAATTATACTTTTGCTGGACAATTAACTTTGAAAGGAAAAACGGCTCCTATCACTATTCCTGCTAATGTTACCAATGAAGGAAGCAATGTCAGAGTAAAATCTCCTGCTTTTATTTTGGATAGAACCAAGTGGGAAATCAGCTATGGTTCTGGCTTAGTTGGCGCTGTTGGTGACAAGGTGATTAATGATGAAGTAGAAATGTCTATCGACGCTATTTTCGTTCCTAACTAAATTGATTTCGAGAAATCGGGAATTCGGGAATTCGAGACGAAAGTCAATTCGAATTCCCGAACTCTAATTCTTACCCTCGCTCACCATCTACCTTCTCCAACCAAATACTTCCACCTCTATCTACTATTTTCGGTAGTACTTTCTCCAAAAAAGGTCGGTGCATTTTTTTCAAATAGGAACCGAATAATCTAATTTTAAAGGCATTATTATTTTGTAAAAATGCTCTTAGAATATAAACTTCATTCCAGCCTCTGCCCTCTTCTATCCATTTTTTTGGATATTCAAACGGATAAGGAATATCATGAATATGGATAAAAACGCCACTATTTAACCGAGGCAAAATTTCATGGATTAGATAATTCACATCACTTCCAATTTTGGAAACATGAGAGGAATCAATAAATAAAATGTCATTTTTGTTTAACTTAGAAAACACCTCTAAAGGCACATCTTCCAATTTCGTTTCTAAAATTGTATTACTCTGATAATCAGTGGATTGCAATACGTTTTCCAATAAATCTGGATAGGGTTCAATGAAAGTGCATTCAATCGAATTATTAAAATACTTTTCGTTCGTATCCAGTATCAGACAAGAAGAAAAACCCGAACCCACCTCAATTATTTTTTTAGGTTTCAAATGCCGAATCATCGCATTGAGATACAAACCATCTTCATATCCATAAGCTGGATTTTCATAATAATATCGAAATGCTTCAGATTTATTTGCTGGAAAAGAATTGGACTTAAAAATAGGTTTTAAGACTTCTAAAAATTCGAGTTGTGCTTGAGTGTTCAATTCAATCCCTGCTAACGACTTAGGCAGTTCTCCCCAAAATCGATCTTCATTTTCCAGAATGGTTTCAAAATCAGGAATAGGCGAATTGAAGTGGCCAGGAGGCGCAAACTTAAAACCGCCTCTCAATTTTCGATTTTCTTTTTCTAACCGCTCCACATCATTTATCAGCTGCTGAATGGCAGGAATCCTTTTTATTATATTTTTTAAAAATGAAGTCATAATTCTTAGTACTATACAAAGCATAGATTTACCAAACTTCATCTTAAAATAAAGGCTCGATTTTAAAAGATTTATATCGGAAGTTATTTTAAATCAAGTTTAGTAAACCTCCCGTTCTACTTCTGTTCTGTAGTAAGGTTCGTTTTCTTTTGTGTTTTCTTAAAAAAGAAATAAAAGATAATTCCAATAGTCATGAGCCCCAATCCAGCATAAGCTTGTTCAGGTTTCCCGACAAGGGTATAAACCAAAAACCAAATAGAAATTAAAATAAAAATTAAAGGAATAATGGGATAGCCAATCGTCTTGTATGGTCTCTCAGCATCAGGCATTCTATTTCTAAAAACAAAAATACTGGCTGCTGCAAAAGTCATAAATAACCAATCCATGAAAACCACATAAGTGATCAGATTTTCAAAAGTTCCCCAAAGCAACAGTAGCACAATTGCCCAAGCACTCTGCAATAAAATGGCATTTACGGGTGTCCTCCATACGGGATGAACCTTGGTCAAAAAATTAAAAAATACACCATCGCGCGCCATCGCAAAATAGATTCGCGGAGCAGAAAGGGTATAAATACCAGCAGTTCCGAAAGTAGAAAGGGCAATTAAAATCGCAATAAATATTCCTCCCCAACCAAAATAATTTCCAATAGCATCGGCAGCAATTGCTTCTGAATTAGCCATTTCGCTTACTGGAATTAGAAAAATATAAGCTAAGTTTATCAATAAATAGGTGATAGTCACGACCAGAGCTCCCAACATCATGGCCTTCGGAATCGTCTTTTGTGGGTTGATCGCTTCGCCAGCCAAGTAACTGGCATGATGCCAGCCACCATAAGACCAAAGCACTCCAATTAATGCAATCGCAAAGGGAGTGGATTGGGTGGTTTGAATGGAAAAATCAGGGGTAAACGTACTCCAAGAGAAATAGCTGGCCAAACCGATTAAGATGACGAATAGTATGCCCAGCAATTTCATTGTAGTGAAGGAGCTGGCAAAGTATTCAGCAATTTTTACTCCTCTGATATTGATTAGCGTAACCATAATAATGGCCATAATTGCAACCATTGTTTTTCCATTTTCACTTAAAGGAATTAAAAAATCAACGTATCGAGCAAAGGCCAATGCTAAGGCAGCAATCGCTCCTGAAGTAATGACTGTGAATATGCTCCATCCATAAAGAAAGGCGACCAAATCTCCGTAAGCCTTTTTGAGATAGACATAAACCCCTCCTGAGCCAGTAAACATTCCGCCTAATTCCGCAAAAGTTAAGGCACCAGTGAGGGCAACCACCCCACCGATAAACCAGACAAATAACATTAGAGAAGGAGAAGGAAGTTGCTGTGCAATGCTGGAAGGTGTCAAAAAAATACCACTACCAATACAACTCCCAATGGCCACCATCGTAAGGCCATAAAGGGTCAGTGCTTTTTTAAGTTTAGCCATTCGTTTCGTTTTGACAACTGAGAAATAAAATTTCTCTATGAAATAAAGGTAAAAAACTATGGCTAAAATTCAACTAAGGGATTATTTTTGCAGCCAATTTTAATTTCAGACGTTATAAAGTCTAAAAAATCTAATAAACATGGGACGCGCATTTGAATTTAGAAAGGCAAGAAAAATGAAAAGGTGGGCGGGTATGGCCAAAACCTTTACACGAGTTGGACGTGAAATTTCTATCGCTGTAAAAGAAGGTGGAGGTGATCCGACCTACAACTCTCGTTTGAGAGTAGCGATACAAAACGCAAAAGCAGCTAACGTTCCCAAATCAAATATTGAAAGTGCCATCAAAAAAGCATTATCGAAAGATTCTGCCAATTATGAAGAGGCTGTATTTGAAGGTTATGCACCGCATGGAGTTGCGCTCATAATTGAATGTGCTACCGACAATAATAATAGGACAGTAGCAAACGTACGCCATGTTTTCAGTAAGTATGGAGGTTCTTTAGGAACATCTGGGTCAGTTGAATTTATGTTTGATCGGAAATGTGTTTTTAAAGTAAAACCTGATGCGGTAGATGATCCAGAAGAACTCGAATTGGAATTAATCGATCATGGTCTAGAAGAAATAAAATCGGAAGATGATGAGATTTTGATTGTTGGTGCATTCACTGACTTTAATACGCTACAAAAAGGAATTGAAGAAAAAGGAATCGAAGTCACCAGTTCTGAATTTGAAAGAATTCCAACGCACACCAAACAATTGACCGATGAACAAGTGGAAGAAGTAATCAAACTAATTGATAAAATGGAAGAAGACGATGACGTCACCAACGTTTTCCATAATATGGATATGAGCGATTAATTTACTTGGTTGCAAAAATTATTCTTAAAAATGCGAGATAGACTATATAGTTTATTTCGCATTTTTTATTTTTACAAAAACTATGATAATGAAAAATCTAATAACGCTTTTTGCTTGCTTTTTTTCTTTTTCTCTTGTTGCTCAAATGGACACCATTTATTTTGATAATCCTTCTTTTGATGGAAAACCCTACCGAGCTGATGGCTACTCCAAAAATTCTTTGCCAGTAGGTATTTATGATTGTGGAAATGGTCCTTCTATTCCTGATATATTTCCACCACTTTATGAAAAAAATTTAATCCCAGAAGCTCCAGACCATGGAAAAACCTATTTGGGAATGGTCGTCAGAGAAAACAATACCCGCGAAAGCGTAAGCCAAAAACTTTCTAAAGCTATATTGGCAGGAAATTGCTATACATTTTCGGTTTCACTTGCCTATTCAGATGATTATTTGAATCAGGGAGATATGCAACATGGAGCCCAATATAACCTTTCAGCAACACTTAAAATTTATGGCGGAGAAGATTATTGTGATAAAATAGAATTACTATGGTCTTCACCAAGTAAAATAGAAAACTCGTGGCAACGGCATACTATTGAATTTTTAGCAGGCGAGGATTTTACTCATATAACTTTTGAAGCCGATTATATTTTACCCGACTTTAAAGCTAACGGAAATATATTGGTGGATAATTTGTCTCCAATAATTGAGATAGAATGTAATTAAGAACTTCGCCTCTTATCAATCCAAAACTATGATTATGAAAAATCTAATAACGCTTTTTGCTTGCTTTTTTTCTTTTTCTCTTGTTGCTCAAATGGATACCATTTATTTTGATAATCCTTCTTTTGAAGGACAACCAATAGAGGGTGGAAGATTAAATCAAACTATGCCTATTGGAGTTATTGATTGTGGATTCGATGGACAAACAGCACCAGATATTCACCCCGTTGTTGGTGGCAACTTTTCTGTAAACAAATTTCCAGCAGAGGGAAAAACATATCTTGGAATGGTAGTAAGAGACAATGATACTTGGGAACAAGTAAGTGTCAGACCTACTAAATCTCTTAAAGTAGGAAAATGTTATTCGTTTTCGATTGCCTTGGCAAGATCTGAATTTTATTATAGCCAAAGTCAAAGAACAAACGAACCAGCCAACTTCGTGACTCCATGTATTCTAAGAATTTGGGGTGGAAATGACCCTTGTGATAAAAATGAGCTCCTTGGAGAAACAACTAGTATAAGAAATACCAATTGGCTGGAATATTCATTTATTTTTAATCCCACTGAAAGGTATTCGAATATTATTTTGGAAGCTTATTATGGAAAATACACGCTGCTTCCTTTCAATGGGAATATCCTTTTAGATGATATGTCTGCATTGATTGAAGTAGATTGCCAAAACGCCGACCCATCCAAATTAATGCCTGCTAAAGAAATTGAGCGAAACACATCTTATAAACCACAATCCAAAAAAAAAGCAATCGGAATTCCTCATGTTGATTCATATGAGCAATTTGGTGATGCAACAGAAAGATTAATGAACCTAAAAGAAATCCTATTTGAATTAAATGAATTAGGATTTTTCACCAAAGGAAGTAGAGAGAATAATGAAGAAGGAGAGAAAATATTAAACGAACTCGCAAACGAAATTGGAGTTGACAAACGATTTGGAATTGATGTTGGCATAAAAAACCCAGATGGTAAAGGATTGAGAGCTTGGAGAAAAAAATATCTGAAAAATATATTTTTGGACAATCGTATTAATGAATACCAACTCGATTTGGATAAATTTTCAAGATTTGAAAAAAGCGCATGGCAATACGAAACAAAGTTTATGGCAATTAATATTTATGCGAGATGAGAAGAATATTAATGTGTTTATTTGTTTTAATATCCGTTATAGCATTCGGTCAATTAGACACCTTACATTTTTCCAACCCTTCTTTTGAGGAATGGACAGGGGTAAAAAAAAGGAAGCGTCAATATTATTTTAACCATACAATGTATTATTGTGTATTCCCAAGTCATCCATCACCATATAAAACCACTGGAAACCGAGAACCATTTCTTCAACCAGCAGATGGAGAAAATTATCTCGTTTTAACGGTAAGTGATGACCATTTCTGGCAAAGTTTCAGCCAAACAACTACTGGAGTTTTAAAAAAAGGGAAATGCTATTCCTTCACAGCTGCATTAGCTTATACAAAAAACTTAAGACTGTGGAATTCAATTACTAAAACTTACTCAATTCAAAAAGACCCAGAACCCATTTTGCTCAGAGTTTATCTTGGTAATAAATTCTGTGATATGAAGCAACTTGTTGGTTTCACTCAATTGATAAGTAATCAGAAATGGAAAGACTTTCAATTTCATTTTGAGCCAGATGATGATTATTCCACCGTAACATTTGAGGTTTATTACCAAGCTGCTACCATCAATCACTACAATGGAAATATTCTAATTGACTTCCTCTCTCCTATTGGTCAGACAAACTGTGATAATGTAAATTATTTTGATCAAGCCTTAAAAGACAGATTCGTTAATGCTAAAAAAATGAGGCAATTCGAACTCGATGAACAAAGGAAAATTAACAATGAAAGAACAAATACTGCTTTCACTATTTTGAAAGAAAAAATAGCTGAGCTTACCACCACTGGTCTTTTTTTGGAAAATTCAAAAGATATCAATCCTGAATCAAATGAACTTATAAATAATATTATTGAATTGCTGAAAACCAATAAAGGAGTCGGTGTAGATTTTGGAATAAAAAAAGTAGAAAGTCGTTCCCTGCGCAAGTGGCGAATAGATTATTTGAATGATACATTTATTTTGAGTGGAGTCGAAAGACATCAGTTTGATGCTGATAAAATCGGTCAATACTTAGCGGTTGATTGGGACTTCGAAACAGACTTTATGTCTATTCATGTTTATAAAACACAATGAAAATGAGGGTGGTAGGAATCATTATTTTTTTTCTTTTTGGTGGAAATGGAATTTTACATAGCCAAACTGAACCTATCTATTTTTTAAATCCTTCTTTCGAAGGAAAACCAGGAGTAGGTAATATTGAAGGTGATAATTTACCAGACGACATCAAAAATTGTGGATTCAAAAATGAAACCTCACCAGACATGCATCCACTGTCTGAAAAAGTATTTGGAGTCAGGCGTAAAGCATCAAATGGAAAAACTTGCATTGGTTTTGTGACAAGAGATAATTTCACTTGGGAGAGTGTAAGTCAAGAACTGTCAGAATCACTTCAAGCTGGTAATTGTTATAAAGTCTCTGTGGATTTAGGTAGAACCGAAAATCTAAAAAGCTTCACTCGGAAAGATAGACTTTTGTTAAATTTTAAAAATCCTTTAGTATTAAGAATTTTTGGTGGCAATTCTCATTGTGACAAACAACAGTTAGTAGTTGAAAGTGTGCCCATTGAAAACGTTTTTTGGAAAACTTATAGTTTCGAATTTCATGCAGACGATAATTATAGTCATCTGAGTTTTGAAGCCTATTATGATGAAGAAAAAGCCATTCCATATAATGGAAACTTATTTATGGACAACCTGTCCCCTATTGAAAAAATTGAATGCAGTGAAAAAATTGAACAAAAAAATTCAGTGCTTCAAAGCAGGTTTATTGCTGGTCTTCAAAACCGAAAAGAAGTAATTGATAAGTTGAAAAATAAATTGGTTGCATTAAAAGAAAACAATGGTTCCAAACAAGTTTTGCAATTTATTGGATTTGATGATTCAGAGCCAGATTATCAAAAATTGAAAAGTCACCTTCAGAAATTTATAGAAATCTACCCTTTTAATAAATGGAAACTTTCAGATCTTGGAAAAGCCAAGGCCTTGAATATTAGCAACACATTAAAAGATCATCCCCAATTTGGAGTTATCGTTGCCTTGAAACATGAAACTGCTCCTATCCTTAGAAGCCGTCGAGCGAGAAACCTGAGAAAATATTTTAGAATGAAAGGAATTCTTGAATCAAAGATTATTATTCAAGAATTTCACGAATTAAAAGGATTGATTGATTGGACAATTGAAAATGAAGAAATGGCTGCCTATATTTTCTTTATAAAGGAAGGCAATTTTATTTTTCCAAAAGAGAATTGAATATATGTTACAAAAACAAAAATCCCGAACCTGACAATCAGATTCGGGATTTATATTTTCCACTTAAAAACCTGTAAATCAGGCAATTAAGTCAGTATATGCTGCCGCATCGAGCAAAGCTGCTAATTCTTCAGGATCGCTGATTTCGACTTTCACAATCCAACCTTTTCCGTAAGGATCTTCATTAATGGCTGCTGGATTATCTGCTTCATCTTCACTCAATTCTGGATTGAATTCCAAAACTTTACCTGTGATAGGCATGAATAAATCCGAAGTCGTTTTTACGGCTTCTACAGTTCCAAAAACCTCATCCGCTGCTACTTCCTCACCAACTGTGTCAACTTCTACATAAACGATTTCACCCAATTCGCTCTGAGCATGATCCGTCACGCCAACGTAGGCAATATTTCCATCCTCTACTCTAATCCACTCGTGCTCTTTCGTGTATTTTAATTCTTTTGGTGTGTTCGACATTTCTTTTTAAATATTAAAGTCGTTCAAAAATTAAATTTATTAAAAAAACAGAAATTTACGCTTCTTTTACTTGCGCTTTCATCCATTCACTGGTAACAGATTTTGGTCGCTCCAATGGTTGTCCCAATGCTCTTGACCAACACAATGCAGATAATACTCCCAATGCTCTTGAAACACCAAATAGCACGGTGTAATAATTGTATTGCTTCATTCCATAATGAACCAAAAGTGCGCCAGAGTGTGCGTCAACATTTGGCCAAGGATTTTTCACTTTTCCTAATTTTTCCAATTCTGGAGGAACAACTTCAAAGATTTTCCAAATTACCTGAACCAATTCATCATTTGGAATATTACGCTCTGCGAAACCTCTTTGAGCTGTAAAACGCGGATCGGGTTGACGCAAAACTGCGTGTCCATATCCAGGAATCACTCGACCTGAATCTAAAGTCTCTTGAACGTATTTTTGAATTTGCGCTTTGGTAGGAGTCTTTGTTCCCAATTTGTCCAACATCGCAAAAACCCATTTGATAACTTCTTGATTTGCCAAACCGTGCAATGGCCCCGAAAGAGAATTGATTGCCGAAGACAAT
>CALDSS010000013.1 GCA_937924495.1 uncultured Saprospiraceae bacterium | reverse complement strand
TGATTTCGCGAAAGTGAGAAAATTTTATTTTGAATAAGGCAAAAACCACAGTCGATGCCTTAGCATCAACGAGGATTTTTAACGCAATTCAGGATAAAATTTGCCGCTTGCAGCCAATCAATGAGTTTTTAAACAACTTCTTACCAATAGCCAACTAAGTCTTTTCTATAAAATTTAAGGTCACGGATTTTCAATTAAAACCGTAAATAAACTCAAATTTCATTGCTGGATTTACAGAATGAAAAAATCTCACCTCAGATTTTTCTAAGGCAAGCAGCATTCCAATAAAAAAGAGTTTCTATATTACAGTGAATTTAGGAATTACTAAATCACTTCTCTTTTTCAAATTCAAAACCAACGGAAAGCTATGCTCGTGAAATTTTACCGCCCAATTTTAGCATTAATTTTAACTTCATTTTCTTTATTAATAAATGGACAAGGCCTCTCTATTGAATATGAAAACCCTCAATTTATGGAGGTTTGTAACGAGGGCGAATTTGAGGTCACCCTAATTGCGGGAAGCGAACCAATTAGTAATATTAAAATTGAAGTTTGGCTTCCATCAGGAATACAATATCAAAATGGCAGTGTCACTAACGCCACAGAAGATGATGTTTCCAATTTGAACCGACCGCTTTTTAGCATTCCAGACCTTGAAGCCGGAGAAGAATATTCATTTAAAATTGCCGGAGAAGTTGATTGTTCTATTATCAGTGATATCAATAGTGGAAAAGTATTTGCCAACACTATAACTGCTTTTTTTGACAGCAATATGGAGCGGGTAATCTCCTTACCCTACCGTGTAGAAACTGGTCTTTTGGTCATTACAGAAATTGACCCGTTGGAAAGTTCTGGTCAATTTGGAGATGAAGTGATTCGAAGAATTACGGTTAAAAATACGCGTCTTTCCTCAATAAGTAGTTTTAATTTTACAGACAGACATGATGGAGAAATTATTATTTCAACAAACGGAAATGCTCCTCAAAGTTCTGCAAAAACATATACAGCAACTTTCGAAGGCGTTCATTTTATGACAGTTGGCAACAATGATGATAAACTCGATTTTAATGAAGAATATGTAATTGAAGAAAAAATTACGATTAGCGCTTGTGATGTAGAGTTGGAACAATCCAATTCCTATTTAACGGTAGATTGGGGTTGCAACTCAGAAACTTGTCAATCCACTACCCGACCTGCAAGTTTCGTTATTGATGAATTTGACCGATTTTCTATTCTAAATTTTGATGTCGATTTTGAGTTAGGTAAAGACTTTTGTATCGAGGGATTTTATTATAAAAGTTTGAAAGTTACCAATGACGGCTCCAATACAGTTGAAAAGTTATGGATCGATTTTCAAGAAGCTGATCCTGCTGACGCCAGCACTATTGAATTTTTTGTAGATGGCATGTTGCAAACACCCGATAGTATTTTTCTTCATGAAGAATTTTCCAACAATTCTAACTGTAGCTTTGCAGAAACATTGCATTCGGTTTTTTCAATATTCTTGGGCGAACTTCAACCTGGACAAGAAGCTGAAATAAAATGGAAATCTTTTATTTGTAAAGACGCGTGTGGCGGAGTTATTCCGACCTTGACGTACAAATATAAGTATGACCAATTCTGCTTACCAGAAAATATTTTGGATTCATATCAGACGGTTTCTCTTGGAAATGATAGCGCTCTTTTGAAAGATTCAGTGTCTTTTTATATTGGACAACTAATCCAAGATGGCAATCAGTATGAATTGAGGTACGATCTCTTTTCGGAAATGCTTCCAGATACCACTGGACTGATAAGTGTTGACTTTTTTCTACCATGTGGATTTAGGTGGTCCAATACACCGCTTTCCTTAAGTGGCGAAAATCCAATAAATACCACCATCACCAATGCCAATGGAGGGCAAGTCGTTAATTTAGAATATCAACTACCTTTTTCTTCTGACTCTGTTTGGGGCAATTTCTATTTAGATTATGTCTGTGATCCAATTTGCACTGGATTAGATACGGCTCGTGCTGCTCCTTTAATTTCAAGTTGCGACACCATTTCAGATTTATGTTCTCGGCAAGATATCTTGGTTAATCCTGCTGGAGGCGAACCAGTTGTCGGGGCTGTCCCAGGGCTTCTGGTCATGAATTTAGATCTACAAACCCGAACTCAATTTATTCCTCAAAATGGATTAGAATCTTGTAATAATAATGACTGTGAAGAATTTAGACTAACAACCATTTGTGAGGCACCTGCAATAATCGACCCTCCTATACAATCACCAGGGCACTTAGAATTTACAGCAGATTTCAAAAGAAAAAACGTTGGTTACCAAGACAATAACGATGATAGAATTTTAGATAATTATGGCCCACCGAATTTGGATTTGATAAGAAGAGACCGAGTAATGACAGGAGATACTGCAACTGCTTTTGCATCTGGTGTTGTCGTGACCGATATTGATGGAGCCACTTTTGGTAGGGTAAGATTTGAATCTGAATTTGAGGCACACACTATTGACTCTGGAATTGATGGTGGCGTTTCAGGACTTAATGATTTTGATTTATTTATTAGGAATAAAGGAATTGTTCCAATTGAAGGAAGGGTGCGCGTAAAGGATGCCGATACTGGCCAGAGTTATTCTTGTGATATAAACAGTACCAATGTTGTTTACGACAGTGTTTATAAATTCCTTTACGTTGTCAATACAAAGCCTGAAGACATAATTGATGAATGGCGAGAAATGGCTTATTGTTTCGAACTCAATTTGGAAAATGCACATTTGCTTGGGTGCAACTTTCCAGAAGGATTTAAATTAGCAGAAGGAGATTCTGTTTATTTTGAAGAAGACTTTTATATTCCCTACAACCCCGGATTTAGAGTGTTGAATCTGAGACATGTCATGAGAACTGGAATAAATGATGGCCCTGCTTCCCCCACCTATTCCATCTCATGCGGCATTAGAGAAAACTTCTTTCAGCTATCTGGATATTTGATAAGAAGAGGTTTAGGAAATTTTGATTTTGATCCTTGTGAGCCGTTCAGTCAACAAGTCGGCAGCAATTTCAACGTCTCTCTTGGGCTACCCAATTTCTTTCCTTTTGAAGTAAGACCACTCGTTAAAGTTATTAATTGGACACTTGATCTAACAGGGGGTTTTGATTTAACTGAAACCAAAATAGTCAATATGGGTTTGGATAATGAACCCGCATTTATTAGTGATTCAACTTTTACTCCAGTACAATCTGGGAGTCTCTATAAATTTGATATGGGGCAATTTCAAGACCCTCCCTATGATGAAGGATTTTACTTTAATTTATTCCATCAGTTTGTTCCAAAACCTGAAGTCTGCACAATTCAAGAACCAACCGATCTTTCCTTATATACCAAAATGGAATTTTATGCGGACTTCCCAGAGAATCCTATTTCATCAGTGGATACGCTCCGTTCTACCTTTGGTTTTATTCCAATAATTCCAGAGTTAGAAGTTAAAGCAAATCAGCCCAACACCTTCTCCACCAATCAAAAAACAGATTGGGATTTTACTTTAGAAAATCTAAGAGAAAATAATGGAGGCAGAAATATTTGGATGCATTTGAGTTCACCAAGTGGAAGCCTTTCAAATTTGATTTTACAAAATGGAAATGGGCAAAACCTTAGCCCAAATAATGGAATTTATCAATTGGGTGATATTGGCCCAGAGGAGGTAAAGAATTTCCAATTATTTTCTGACGTTGCCAGTTGTGGATTAGATTCAGTTCAAATAATTTTTGGTTGGAATTGCGATCCTTTGGAATCCATCAATGCTTTTTCATGCCTGAAAGATACGGCTTATTTCTATGTGACCGCTCCCCTTCCTCAATTGGAAATGATCATCACCTCGCCTGTAGATTCCGTCGAATTGTGTGATGTTATTCCATATCATACTATTGAAATTTTGAATGCAGATTTAGGAACGGCTTATGATTTGGATCTTGAAATCTTGATGCCAACTGGCATGACCATCACGCCAGGAACTTCCCAAATGGCTTACTCTTCCAGTTCTGGAAATTTCCTAAATATTCCTGATCCAATTGATTTGGGAAATGGTAATTATACTTGGAACATTAATGATATTCAGAGCTTAATAAATAGCAATGGACTACCAGGAGTTGGCGATGAACCCAACAATTCATTTTCTATTCGATTTTTAGGTTTTGCGAACTGTGGATTGATTGCCTCAGCTCCACCAATTGTAAGCATCATAGGTCGAAATGGCTGTGATTTACCAACCAACGCATTGAGAAAACCTGGAGAAAAAATAAATGTAAAGGGCTTGATTCCAAGCTATGAAACAACCATTGTTCCTGATCGAGATCCGATTGTAAGTTGTGGTGATGAGTTTCCGCTGTTCTTAAATATTCAAGCCTCAGGAAATACACAAGCTGGCGACAGTATCTTAGTCACTTTGCCCGAGGGCGTACAATACGTTCAGAATAGTTATCAAAATATTCAAAATGCAACAACAAATCAACCATTGGTACAAACACGAGGAGTTTTCACGGTGCTAAAATGGCCAATGCGAGTTGGTCTTTCATCTGGCGCCCCCATCCGGTTTAGTTTTAGTAGTTCTGGATACGGAAACGGAGGATGCGAGGATGAAGTCATACAAGTACAGACCATCCAATCTCAAGAAGCATTTTGTAAAACTAATAATGAATTTTGCCCAGTTTTTGTTCAATCTGGAAGTTCCACAATCAACGTGGACATTCAATATTCAGAATGGAATTTTGGGTCTTTCAGTGCCAGCATAGCAAGCAATGGAATTGATTTTGAAATTTCAGGTATCAACATTGGAGCAGAAAACAACAAATCATTAACAATAGATTTTTATTTAGATGAAGATGGCAACGGGAGAGTGTCTTCGGGTGATACTTTCATTGGCAATAAAACAGTTGATGGCTCTGCCATACAAAATGGTACTTTTACCCTTACGGGGAATTTAAATGTAGCTGAAAACGATATTTGCAAAGTCATAGCTATATTTTCAGCAGACAACGAATGTAATTGTAGTACTGATTTAATTAAATTAAATGGTCAAACTATTTTAAACACAACTCAGCAAGCCTGCTCAGATGAAGTGTTGGAATTGGGCGTCAATGGCTCTTCTGGTTCAAATTATTTCTGGGACAACCCTCAAAACCTTTCATGTACTTCTTGTCCAAAGACAGATTTCTCTGCTTATAATTCTTCAGATAGCATTCAGATTTTCACTTACGTTTTAACGGAAGAAGGAGGCAACTGTCCGAAGAAATATATTTTTGAAGTTGAGGTATTTCCTGAATCTCAAATTCTCACTTCTGACCAAAAAATATGTGCAGGCGACAGTGTTCAATTAGAAATTACTGCTGGTCAAAATGTTAGGTGGTCTGGAGCTGGAATTCTTAATCCAAACATTGAGAATCCAATTGTAGCACCTTCAACAACCACCAGCTATACGGTCGAAATCAATAATGGAACTTGTACTTTTAAAGACACCGTAACTGTAGAAGTGCTCCCCACTCCACAAGCTGATGCAGGAGATGATCAATCTTTTTGTGATGAGCCGAACGCAAATGTTCAGCTTGATGCTGGCTTCAATCCAAACTACTCTTATTTCTGGGAGCCCAATCACTTGTTGAATGATTTCTTAATCCATAATCCAACAATTATTTCAAACCAATCCGCTGAATTTTTTCTGACTATAATTGACAAAGAATCTGGTTGCTCCTCGACTGATGTGGTAAGAATCGAATTTGAAGAAACACCTGTATTGGTGACTTCTGAGGATGTGACAATTTGTGCAGGAGAATCGACTACTCTATCTGCCAATGGCGCCCTCGAATATACTTGGACTCCATTCAGTACCTTAAATTGTCCTGAGCCTTCTTGCCAGACGGTCATTGCGAATCCAACTTCCACAACCACCTATTATGTTACGGGTTCTTCCACTGAAGATTGCGAAGCCTTGGATTCGGTTACTGTTTTTGTAGAAGGATTTATTAAAGAGGTATTTAGAGATACTTCGTTTTGTCAAGGAAGCTCAGTAGTTGTTTTTAATCAAACCTTTGATACTGACACTATTGTAGTTGAGGACTTTACAAGTATAGTTGATGGCTGTGATAGTACTGTTACATATACTATCACTGAAATTCCAAATTTTATTGAAGAAGATAGAATAATTTGTGAAGGCGATTCAGTATTAATTGATGGAGTTTATCAAAAAGAAACAGGAATATTTGATGAAACCATTACAACCAATGGTTGCGAAATAGAAAGAACGATAAATCTAACAGTCTCCCCGCTCCCATCATACTCAGTAGATTCTATACTTGTAAAAATTGAAATTGATAGTTCAAAAACAATTGAATTGGATGAGGGATATACCCGTTATATTTGGTCAGACACTTTAGGAATCAATTGCGATACCTGTAGAAGGGTGACGTTCGAGGGTAATGTAGATACAGTCTATACTGTTCGATTATACAATGACAATGATTGCTTTATCGACTTACGGGTAAATGTCAAATATTTCCCAACATGCAACGTCGAAAATGTGCTGATGCCCAATATTTTCTCTCCCAATAACGATGGTAGAAATGACCAATTTTGTAGAATCGGAGATGGAATTGAAGAAATCAGTTCCATAAAAGTATTCAACAGATGGGGGCAAAGAATATTCGAAGGCAGTGGTCCAGATGCAAAGTGGGATGGTACTTTTAAGGGAGAGAACCAACCACCCGGAGTTTATGTTTACATGATTGAAGGAACTTGTTCAAATGAACCTCAAAAGAAAGTAGGAGATGTAACTTTAATGCGGTAAATTGCTTAGAACAAAAAACATGAGTCATCTTACCTTAGAGTTAGGATGACTCATGTTTTCGTTTTTAAAGTAGTTTTTCTCTGTACAGGACAAAAGTAGAATCGGAGGTTTACTAAACTTAATTTTAAGGTAACCTTCGGTATCAATCCTTTAAAATCGAACCTTTAATTTAAGGCGAAGTTTAGTAAACCTATGTTTTGTCCTGCACTTAGGTAGTTTTTATGTTTGAGATTTAGGTTTTAGCAACCAAAGTTTTCCATAGTGGTGCAATTGAGAAGCTGCAATCTCTCCTTCAGTTCCGACACCTGAATATACATCAATATGCCCAGAACCTTTTATGGCTCCTCCTACGTCTTGAGCAAGCAAAATTCTATACTCGTGATCTACGATTCTTCCATCCTGATAAATTGGAACTGCAGCAAGCAAAGTACTTCCAACTGGAATAAAATCTCTATCAACTGCAATTGAATACTTTGCCGTAAGTGGTACGCCGCCCGAGCCAATTGGTTTTGAATCTTGCTTTTTAAAAAATACATAAGAAGGATTCTTGAATAAAACATTTTCTCTCATGTAAGGCTGTTGTTTAAAAAACGCTTTAATACCTTCTATAGAGACACTCCCTCCTTTGGGTACAATATTATTTCTAATCATGTATTGCTCAATACTTCGATACCGACGACGGTTGCTTCCATCATAAGCCAAGTATTGGGTTTTGCCATCTGGATATTTGATGTAGCCTGAACCTTGAACTTGCATGAAATATATATCCTCCAGATTTTTAGCGTAAGCAATTTCGTTATTTGTTCCCTCCAATGCACCATACGGCCCATCAATTTCTTCTCTTGAAGGCAGTGCGCTACTCCAATTTTTCGGGTATTTATAGATAGGATAATTGTACTTTTCCGACCTTGTATAATCCGCCTCAATGGTTGGACTATAATAACCTGTCATGTAAAGATTCCCTTGACCATCATCTCCATCCAAAAGGTAGGATTCAAGGTAGCTGCCAATAGACTCTGGAGAATCCTTTATTTGCAAAAGCAAATTGACAGTTTCTTCCATTTCATCAACTGATAAGTAAAAATCATCTTTTAGAAAGACTGAACTTTGGGTAGATTTTTTTAACAACTCTAACTGGTTTTTTAAACCGTTAATTAAGTCATCATTTATTTCTGGGATAGAAAACTGCCCAAGTTCTTCAAAGTTGTAAGTGGATTCAAGAGCAAGAGCATCCTTCTTTTTTCCATTTCTGGAAACGGTTGGATTGACTGGAATTTTTAATTTTTCTTTGATAATCGAGCGAGGAGGTATTTCAGTTTGGCACAATTCCTCTTGCACTTTGTTGAAACAACTCGAAAAAGTCAATATAAAAGAAAACAGAAAAATAAAATACTTCATAGTGATTAGTTAAGGGCCAAAACAGGATCCCCACGAACAATATGACGCAGTATGTTTGATATTAAATTCTTGTCAGTTTATTTTTGATATGGTGTGTTTCAAAAACTGACAATGCGTTGGTAGGTAATTCTCTCGTTCATGGGATAAAATCAGCTCTGGGAAATATTTAAAATATGTTCATATTGATATTTTCAACATCTATGCCAAAAAACTATAATGTGTTTTTTTTTAATAAAACAGTACATCAAGCAGTTTGAGCAAAAGCAGCGCAAAGTTAAATCAATAAGAAACTCTGGTTGTTAACAGATGTTGAATAAGTCTAAACTATAAGCTAAAATAATGCTCTTTCGCTATATACATATCCTAAAAATTGCTTTCATGCCCGAAGGAAGGCCTCTGTTCAAACCCACAACCATAGATTTCAATAATTCAAATTCAAGGTTTGCTTTGGACTCCAAAAAAGTGCAAAAAAAAACTGTTGCTCATGTTTAGAGCAACAGTTTTTTTTATTCTTAAAAATTATAAACCTTTCACGGTATTTACAATATTGGCTGCTACCTTGTATGGATCTGCATTAGAAGCAGGGCGACGGTCTTCCAACCATCCTTTCCAACCATTCTCAACTACCGCAATCGGAATTCTAATAGAAGCCCCTCTATCCGAAACTCCATAAGAGAATTTTTTGATTGACTGAGTTTCATGCTTCCCTGTCAGCCTTTGATCATTATCAGCGCCATAAACTGCAATCGCATCTTTGATTCGTTTCTTTGGTCTAAATCGTTCGCAGATTTCTTCAAAGACCTCTTTCTTCCCAGAAGTCCTTAGAGCAGTATTGGAGAAATTTGCATGCATTCCCGAACCATTCCAATCACCTTTTACTGGTTTTGGATGAAGATTAATTCTCACCCCATATTTCTCTGCAACCATTTCCATCAAATATCGCGCTGCCCAAACTTGATCACCCGCCTCTTTCGCTCCTTTCGCAAAAACTTGATACTCCCATTGTCCTTTCATTACCTCTGCGTTAATTCCTTCAATGTTGATATCCGCAGCAATACAAGCATCCATGTGTTCTTCAATAATTTCTCTACCAATTGCAAATTCAGAACCTACTGAACAATAGTATGGCCCTTGTGGAGCTGGAAAATATCCACTTGCCGGAAACCCAAGAGGAGTTTGCGTGCTGTTATCCCACAAAACATATTCTTGCTCAAATCCAAACCAAAAATCATTGTCATCATCATTGATGGTTGCCCTACCATTTGATTTGTGTGGCGTTCCATCAGAATTTAAAACTTCACAAATAACTAAGTAACTATCCTTTCTTGTAGGATCATGAAACAAACGAACTGGCTTCAACAAACAATCTGAACTATTACCCGCAGCTTGCATTGTAGAGGAGCCATCAAAAGACCACATCGGGCAGTCTTCAACTTTTCCTTTAAATTTTTTAGTGTCAACAACTTTGATTTTACTTCTCATGCTTTGCGTTGGTGTGTATCCATCCAACCATACATAATCGAGTTTGACCTTTCCCATAATTGATTTAAATTTTTGAGTGAATAAATGGTTTTGAAAGCAGAAGCGGTCAGCAAACCTATTGGTTCATTGACCGCTTCTGAATTTAAAAATTATTTTTGCACAAGTATTTATGTGTTCTAAGCATTTTTTTTTGTTTGATGCCGCGAATATTTGATCAAAAAATAATATTTACAAATCCCAAAATTTAATCATTGAATTAAATATCAAAAAATAAAAACAAGAATTCGATACTTTGTTTTTTAGAAAATCATTTATTCAAATTATTATTTCAAATAATATCAAAAAAACAAAAAACAAATTGGAATTGAGTAAGAAAATATAAAACATATTAAAATAAATTAAATCTTTATTTTTTTCGTAATTAAATTGTTTTTATCGATTTTTTGAAATTTTTAAATTCAAAACTATCTAAAATTGTCAAAAAAATATTTTTGCATCTTCCTTTTTGCTATCCTTTTTTGTGCTAAAAACAGCGCTCAGCGAGATAGTGTGGTTCAGGATGTTGCACCTGAGTTGGAGGAATTGATTGAAAGTTTCACCCTTGAAACCCAGAATGAAAATGAATTCGATTTCAACGCCTTATCTGATGAACTTCGTGAATTAGCTAAAAGAAAAATCAATCTTAACAAGGCCGGTTATGATGAATTAGATTTTGGAATCCTCAACCCCTTACAAATTCAAAACCTTCAAAATCATATTCAAAAAAATGGAGACTTAGTCTCAATTTATGAGTTGCAATCAATTGATGGTTTTGATTTGGCAACCATAAAATCCGTACTTCCATTTGTGCAAATTTCCTCAACTGTTATTTTGAAAGAAAACCTTAATCTTCGTCAGCTTTCAAGATATGGAGAGTCTGAGCTCTTGATGCGTTGGACCAGAATTCTAAATCAACAATTTGGATATATCAGACCAGAAAATGGTTATTTAGGTGATCCTAATCAATATTTTGTTAGATATAGATGGCAATCTAAAAATAAAGTTCGCTTTGGTGTTACGGCTGAGAAAGACAGAGGTGAAGAATTTTTTAAGGGAAGTAATAAAAATGGATTTGATTTCTATTCAGGTCATTTATTTCTAAAGAATATCCACCCCAATATAGAATCTATTGCATTAGGAGATTTTAATGCTTCGTTTGGTCAAGGATTGATTTTGCAATCAGGTTTTAATCGCTCGAAGGGAGCTCAGGTTTTAAACATAAAAAATACACGGCGACAGTTAAGACATTATAGTTCAGTAAACGAATTTGCATTTTTTCGAGGTGTTGGAGTTCAGGTCAAGGTGAAAAATTTAAACTGGACTGCATTTGCCTCCCGAAAAAAGATAGATGGAAATATCGTAGTTCAAAATTCGCCAGTTGATTCTGGAGATTCTTTAGATTTTGTTTCATCGTTTTTAGCAGCAGGTTTTCATCGAACAGCAAGTGAAATTGAAGATGAGAAATCGGTTACACATCAGACCATTGGGACAAGTTTAGGCTACCGCTTGCAAAACTTCAGACTCAATGGCAACTTTGTATATGATGAATTCAGCAGCTTTCTAATTCCAAGAAAGACCTTGGCCAACCAATTCAGATTTCAAGGAAATGAAAGCCATAATGCCAGTCTTGACTACAGTTATTATTATAAAAATTTTCACCTCTTTGGTGAAGGAGCAATAGATAAAAACAACTCCATTGCAGTTTCCAATGGCTTGCTGGTTGGACTCGGAAAATATATGAATGCATCTTTTTTATTTCGAAAATTTGATAGAGATTTCATTTCAATTCATGGGCAGCCTTTCGCTGAAATTCGATCTACCTCAAACGAAATGGGTCTCTATTCTGGACTTTCATTTCGCCCTTTCAAATCATTGCAAATTGATGGTTACTACGATTTTTGGCAACACCCTTGGCTCCGTACAAATGCTGATGCGCCGTCTCAGGGTCAAGAATGGTTGTTGAAAATTAATTTAATTTCTTACAAGAAAGGAGAGTTCTATTTTCAAGCCAGATCAGAAACCAAAAGTCTCAACTTTGCCATTGATGAAAATCAGTTCAAAAGCCTCAACGCCCAATCAAGAACTTATTATCGAGTTCATTTTGGAAGAAAAATAACAAAGGTTTTGGAATGGAGAAACCGTATTGAGTTTTCAAATATCAATGATGGAGAGTCTAAAGGATTTATGGCTTTTCAAGATATAATATGGAAGCCAGCAACCCTCCCGTTAGTCTTCAAATCAAGGTTGGCATTTTACAAAACAGATGACAATGCTTCCAAAATTTACGCTTTCGAAAATGATGTTTTGAATTCATTTTCTGTTCCAGCCTATTTTGGAGAAGGCTCCAGGTTTTATATTTATTTGAGATATTCTGTGTTAGGAAACCTTTCAATTGAAGGAAGATTTAGTAACACTTTCCGAGATACCGATGAGGGCATTGGCTCAGGAAATGAAGCAATATTTGGAAAAAATAGATCCGATATTAAATTCCAAATTAAGTGGGACTTTTAGCAAATTTAATTTAAAGACCCCCCACCCATGACATCTTCTATTTTTCCTTCTCCAATAATTATCACCTCCCCTTTCTGTTTGCCTTTTTTGATAATCTCAATTCCTTTCCACTTTTGACCACAAGACTGATGAATTTTGGCATGAGGACCGACAACTAATTTCCCTCCCGGTTCAATTACAATTTTTCCTTTGGGAGGAATGGAGGTTCGGCACCAAACTTTAAGTACTCCACCTTCCTTTATTAATAGGTTACCCTCCAAATCCTTATGCCCTTTCCATTCAATAGAGTCAGTAATAGTTATCGATTTGCTCAAATTCAGTTTGCACCAATTTTCCACCAAAAACTTTCTTGCAGCCGAAGTGATTGTCGCCATTCTCATTTGAGACTTTCCGATTTGGCATGGCGTCCAGGCTCTTTGGGGAGAGTTATAATCCATTATATTATTGGACTTTATTTCTAAGGAATGCTTTGGTGTATCATCACATCCGTCATTGTAACCCCATGCATGTACCAAACCATAAATATGTCCCACCTCATGATTAAACGTTCCAGCTGCTTCCCAAGGCTTCAAATCCTCTTTTTCAAAATTCCACATCATTTTAATAAAATTCTTTAAAGCAACACCGCTTAAAAATGCACCATAAGTTTTTGACTTTAAACTGTCAGGATGATGAGAGGTCAAAAATATATTCAAAACAGTATCCTTTTGTATCCCATACATTTCAAACATATCTCTTTTATACAAAGTAGAATTTTTTCCTTTTTTAACAGAGTAGCAACATTCTGAGTCGTAATGAAAATAAATTCCGTCATCATTCGGATCATTTTCCCTACCTTTTAAAACATATCTGTGACGAATAGGCAAAGCAGGAATGTCATTTCCTTTTGGCAAAAGTGAAGGAGAATTTTTCATCAAAGCTTCCTGTGCACCAAAATACATAGAGCGAATCATCTTAGTTGCTTTTTCTTCCGAAAAGCCCTCGGGTAATTCATCAGGTAGAATGTAATGAAGATTGAGGTTTATGTATTTCATAGGAGTGTGCTCAAGATGTGCCGTGTCAGGAGCATAATTTAGTGGATCGTAACAGGGAGATTTGTAAGTCCCTCTTTCTTTTGGAATTTTTTGAATATCCTCATCGGCCGCATAAAAACTCGAAATTTTAGGCGTACAACCAAAGAAAAGGAAAAAAGGTAGAATAATGAACCAATATTTCTTCATTGAAATTGAAAATTAAAAAAATGAAGGTTTTGACTTTTTTAAAGATAGAATCCTTAATTAAATTACTAAAGATAATACCTTTGGGGCAGGTTTCGTTTACCACTTGGTTTTTAAACTTGGAACGAGGTTTGTCCAATCTTAAGAATCCAATAAACTCACTCGCATCAACGCTTAGAACATGATTAAGTTATATAGCAAGCATATTTTTCTCTTTTCTGTTTTCTTATTATTTGTGATTGCTGGTTTTGCACAAACCTCGCGTGGCAATTATAATTTCCTTGGTTTTGAACAAAAACCGTACTTCTTTGGCATCACCTTAGCTTCAAATACAGCCGATTATCAAATTTTCTACTCTAAAAATTTTATTCTCAACGATAGTATTCGTCAGGCAGAATCTGTAACGGGGCCAGGGTTTAATTTAGGAATTGTTAGTAATTTGAAAGTTGGAGATTATTTTGATTTCAGATTTTTGCCTACCCTTTCGTTTGCAGAAAGAAATATTCAATATGCCGCGCCAAAAGATATTCGCGAGCCTTACAAAAGAAGAATTGAGTCAGTTTTTGTAGAATTTCCTTTTCACGTTAGATACAAATCTGCTCCTTACCGTGATAAAAGAGCCTTCGTTATAGCTGGCGTAAAATACGCCTTTGATGTTGCTAGTGACTCACGTGCACGCCAAGCTAATGAATTGGTAAAAGTTTCTCCTACTGATTTTACAATTGAATATGGAGCAGGTGTTCAATTTTTTATGCCGTTCTTTATTTTCTCTCCTGAGTTTAAAATCTCAAGAGGAATTGGCAACGTATTAATTTATGATGATAATCTGGAACAGTCAACTGTTATTGAAAAAGTTCTTTCGAGAACCTTTACAGTTTCCTTACATTTTGAAGGATAATGCTCCATTAAAATAAGCCATGCAGTTCTGCCTGAACAAGGTTGATAATTTTACCCATGTCTTCAGGTTTGTTTTTAAAGTCCAACCCATCTACTGGAATGACCAAGAGTTTTCCTTTGTAATTAGAAATCCATTCCTCATACATTCCATTGAGTCGTTTGAGATATTCAATGCTCATATTGCCCTCGTAATCTCTCCCTCTTGATTGAATATGTTCTACCAAGGTGGCAATGCTCGCTCTCAAATAAATTAATAGATCAGGTGCCTGCGTTTGAGAAATCATCAAGTCAAATAACGCACGATAATTGTCAAAGTCTCTTTTGGACATCAGACCCATTTGATGAAGGTTGGGTGCAAAAATATTTGCATCCTCATAGATAGTACGATCTTGTACTACTACTCTATCCCCATTCAAAATTTTTAAAACCTGCTTGTATCGATTATGTAAAAAATAAACCTGGAGGTTGAATGACCATCTGGCCATATCATGATAAAAATCGCTTAAATATGGATTGTCATCAGTAGATTCATAATGAACATCCCAATCAAAGTGTTTTCCCAATTGCGAACAAAGTGTGGTTTTTCCAGCGCCAATGTTGCCTGCTATGCCTATGTATTTGATACTTAAATTGTTTTCAAGTTGATAAAAGTGTTTGGGCGAAATTACGATTACACTTTATATATCAAAAAGAAACTTAAAGTTTTGAATATTTTATAGTTTGAATAATATGAATTTTTGCAATTCAAAACGTCAGGCTATTGTTGCGATTATAGTATTCAGGATATTAATGTTAAGAAGTTTAAATAAACGTTAATAACTCCTAAAGAACATTTAAGATATGGGATTATTTTTCATATATTCGCCCAAGACAGAGATTCTTTGTCTTAAGAGTTAATAAAAAGAGTGGTAAGATTTTTGGACTTCGCTTACCAATATCAAAAACAAATTTTTCGGCCTCTCCTCATCCGCCTTTTGCGGATTACACCTTTACCCAAAACGAGTAAAGCTTTCCACCGGTTATAGTTATAGGATAAATTCTTTTCATCCCGAATTATTACAAAACCCAAAATCGATTTGTATGTTTTCAAAACGTACCCTCTGTTTTATTTTATTGGTTTCAACGTGCCAAATCGCTTTCGCTCAATCCTACATTCTGGACGGAAGCAGAATAAATGCTTGTAGCGGTTTTTTCACTGACAGTGGTGGCCCCAATGGAGAATATGACAACAATCAAAACTTATCCGCAGTAATTTGCAGCGATACCCGAGGCGGCTCTCATGTTCGATTAGAGTTCTTTGATGTTGATATTGAAAAGGGCGACACGCTCCAATTTTTTGATGATGTTGTCCCAGACCCAGACAAGCTTTTAGCTAGTAATTTTGAGTTCATTGATGGATTTCCTTTTGTGGTTCAATCCTCAATTGCGAATCCATCTGGATGTATCACCGTAACTTTCAAATCAAATAACCAACGAAACGGTCATGGGTGGAATTCCAAAATCAGCTGCGTAAAAAGTTGCCAATTATTTGATGCCACTATCGTAAATACAGAACCAACTATTCATCCTTCTGACACTGGGTGGATTGACATTTGCCCTGGAGATGAAATCGATTTTACAGCCGCTGGAAATTATTTTCAAAGTGGTAGTTTCTACAATCAAGATGATACAAGTTCTAAATTTCATTGGGATTTTGGGGATGGTGGAACAGCAGAGGGCCAAACCGTGAAATATAAATTTGATGAACCCGGGGGGTACAAGGTTACCATTCAGATAGTTGACAATGAAGGTTGCCAGAATTCAAATTATGTCCTCCAAAGAGTTAGGGTTGCACCTCCTCCTACTTTTGAAATTGATGCCAGTTTAAAAACTGAAATTTGTGCCAAAGATACTTTGGGAATTTCAACTTCCATCAATCAAGTAATCCGTTCAGATTTATCCACAACAACTAATACAGGAAGTTTTGAAACAGGCGGTATTCGTTCTGACTCATTAGCCTTGCCCGATGGGACTGGCGTTTCTTACTCTACGCCTATTGAATTTACCAATTTCGCCCCCGGCCAAATTTTAGATAATATCGAAGATTTAGAAAGTATCTGCGTCAACATGGAACATTCCTGGATGCGAGATATGAACATCACTATCAAATGTCCAAATGGAACCGAAGTTGAATTGCATAATCACCCTGGCAACACAGGAGGAATGGTTTATTTAGGAGAACCAATTGATTTTGATTTATCCGCTCCAAGACCTGGGGTTGGTTATGATTATTGCTGGTCAATGGATGCAACCAATCCAACTTGGATAAACTATGCAAATGATAATTTTGGACTGATGGGTTCAGGCACATTGCCCCCTGGAGACTATAGCTCTTACGAAAATCTAAGAGCCCTCGAAGGATGCCCTTTGAATGGAAATTGGACTATCACCGTTACTGATTGGTGGATTCAAGACAACGGCTTTATTTTCAATTGGAGTATAAATTTTGCGGATCATTTGTTTCCGAATCTCGAAACCTTCAGCCCACAAATTGTTTCTTCAGATTGGACGAATAATTCTACGTTTTTATCGGAAACAACTGACAAATTAGTTGCCGTTCCGAACAATGCTGGAAATGTAGATTACATCTATAGCGTAACTGATGATTTTGGATGTAAATGGGATACTTTAATTCATTTTGATGTATTACCACAAACTCATCCAGATTGTTATTCTTGTTCTGATTTTGGAACGCCATTACCCGACACGACTGTTTGCGAAGGAGGCAGTATTCAATTAGATGCTTCCCCAACAAGGCCTACCAAATTTCCAGTTTCTTTCCAATCTTTTCCGAATGAAAAGATTGGTGCTGATAATTATCCTCCTGCAAATGCTTTTCAAGCCGCTATCGATGTAAATTATCAAAACCCAGCAACTCTTGAAATTCCAACATCTCAAATTGATTTTATATGTTTCGATCTCGAAACTGATATAGCTTTTGACATTCAAGTCAGTATCAAATCTCCTGATGGGAGAAGTATGGTTTTAACTCAAAATAATGGAAATACTGGAAGTTATCGGCAAACCTGTTTTAGCCCCCGAGCTACGCAATCCATCACCACAGGTGCAGCACCATTTACAGGAAGCTTCCAACCGCAAAACAATGATTGGGACAGATTAAAAGATGCCACCATAAATGGAAATTGGGTGCTTGAAGTTTCGGATGCAGCGGGTGCTGGTGAATTTGGGCTTTTGAATAGCTGGAGTATTAGTTTTATTAATGAAGTTGAATTTACTTATTCGTGGAGCAACCCAGCAATCGTTTCTTGTAATGATTGCCCAAACCCTTTTGTAAATATTACAGAACCAACCACCCTTACTTTAGAAACTTCTGATAATTTTAATTGTAGCTACACCGAAGATGTAAACCTTGATTTTTTCGCAGCACCTGCTCCAGTAATTGCTTGCGAAAGTTTTGAAAATGGGCAAATCAATCTTGATTGGTCAGATGATCCCGCTGTAGATTATTACGAAATAAATATTGACAATCAAGGATGGACGCGTGTCAATAATTCCCAATATAGCTTTGGTAGCTTTTCTCATGGAGATATTTCAGATATTCAGATTCGCTCATTTATTGGCGGAGTGGATTGTTATTCTTTAGTCAATACAGAGTCATGTCAGTTCGTAAAGTGCGAGATTGATACCGATGCAACTCCTACCAATACGACTTGTGATGGTGCACCAAATGGAAGTGTATCCTTAACTCCTCAAAATGGATTCGGAAATTATAGCTACTCTATTGATGGTATAAACTTTCAAAATGATGGTGATTTTAACAATCTATCTGCTGATAGTTACACTGCCTATATCCATGATGAACTTGGGTGTGGCGATACCGTAATCTTCAATATTGCCGCTCCTCTTGATTTCGTTTTAGATATAAAATTGGTGAAAGATGTAAATTGTTTTGGTGGTAATGATGGCGCTTTAATTGCCGAAATTACAGGAGGAACTCCTCCTTTTACTTACCAATGGAACGACCCACTGGCTCAAACAAGCGAAACGGCCAACTCTTTACCTGTTGGTAATTATGAAGTAACGGTAAGAGATGCAAGCGGCTGCGAGCATACAGATAATGAGTTGGTTAATCAGCCAGATGAAATTCTGATAAATATCTCCAAAGAAGATGTGAAATGTTTTGGTGAAGATTCTGGCTCAGCTGAAGCTATTGTGACAGGTGGAGTTGGCAACTATGAGTATGTTTGGAATGACCCTCAAGATCAAACAAGCGCTTCTGCAGCGAATTTGATTGCGGGCACCTACACTCTTACCATAAAAGATGAAAATGATTGTAGTGTCTCTGATTTCATCATTATTGACGAACCCAATTCAGCTTTAGATTTAAATCTAAGTCAAATTGAAAAAGGTTGTTTTGGCTCTGGCAAAAACACAGCTGAAGCCAATGCCACTGGAGGTACTGGAACAAACTATATGTTTTCTTGGAGTAATGGGTTTACTGGGCAAAACATTTCAAATATTATTGCTGGAACTTATACCGTTGATGTGGAAGATGAAAATGCTTGTCTTACTACGGATACCATCACCATTGAGGACTACGAAAAAATAGAAATAAATTATACTTCTTTCCCTCCAACTTGTAATAGCGGCACGGATGGTCGAATTGGTATCCAACGCGTAACGGGGGGGTCAGATCAAGCTGGTACTTTAAATTTTGAGTGGAACACTTCGGACATTACCCCACTAATCGAAAATTTGGAAGGTGGCAGAAATTATTCTGTTATTGTGACAGATGCAGGGGGCTGTAAAGGTGACACCACAATTTTCTTACCCGATCCAGATTCTTTGAATGTTTTAGTTTCTTCGGAGTTGGTAAATTGTAATGGAGGAATGGACGGTACAGCTACTGTGACCGGTCTTGATGATGGAGCTACAATCGTAGATTACCGATGGGATGCTAACACAAATGATCAAACGAGTGCAACGGCTACAGGTTTAGCTTCTGGAATTTATCAAGTAACTATTTCTGACGAAAATGGCTGCCCAGGATTTGAACAAGTATTTGTAGATGAACCTTCCGAAATTAGAATAGATGAAGAAGTAATTGATAATAATTGTTTCGGAGAAAGAGGAGGTTCAATTGATTTAGAAGTAACGGGAGGTACTCCATTTGACACGGGAGATGATTATTCTATTACTTGGTCTAATAATGAGACAGGAGATGAAATTGAAAATATAAGTGCAGGTATTTATCGCGTTGAAGTTACAGACCAAAACGGCTGCTCAAAAGAAAAAGAAATTGAAGTAACTTCTCCTGATCCAATTGACGCAACTTTTGAAGTTATTGATGCTACCTGTGCAGGTGACCGAGATGGCCAAATATCTATTGAAGCCGAAGGCGGATCCCCACCGTTCAAATACAGTTACCGTGATGATTTCATAACTGGAAGTAGTAACTTAATTGGCCTGACTGCTGGGATTTATTCAGTAACTATAACTGACCGCTTTGATTGTATCTTTTTAGAAGATATTATTGTTGGCGAACCGCCAGCATTAGAGGTTAACGCAGGTCCTGACATTATAGAAATACCACTGGGAGATAGTGCCGTCCTTATTGCAAGTGCAAACAATAATAGGGGCAATGTACAATATGAATGGTCTGCACCATTTAACGGAACGCTTAGTTGCGAATTTTGCCCAATCACAACCACCACTCCTATGACTTCAACCACGTACATGCTTATGGGTGAAGATGAAAACGGCTGTATCGGGTCTGATAAAATTGAAGTTAGAGTGTTGAAGGATAGAAAAGTTTTTGTCCCAACCGCTTTTACACCTAATAATGACTTTCTAAATGACAGATTATTGGTTCATGGTAAGGATGGAACGACCATTAAAATTTTTAGAATTTTTGACCGATGGGGAGAAGTAATTTTTGAAGAAAAAGACTTTGAAATAAATGATCCTGACACGGGTTGGGATGGAAGGTTCCGTTCTAAACTTGTGAATTCAGGTGTTTATTATTGGTATCTCGAAGTTGAGTTTATGGATGGTGCAACTGATGTTTATAAAGGCCACACTACCGTAATTCGTTAAAGTAGTTTGTCAAAAATGAGTATCTAAAAAATGGGTATTTTACAAATAGAAAAGTCGCTAAAGTTGATCCTTGGATCAATTATCTCGAAATTTGAAATCTTACCTTCCGTGCATACTCCTCTTTTTAGACAAACTTACAATTAAAAAAAACAAAGCCATTGACTGATTGTATTGAATCAATCAGTTGATAGCGATTATCAAACTTATGTTTCATAATAAATTTTGCACTCATAATTTATTATGAAAAACTAATTTTTCAGCTAAATGAAAAATACTTTACAATTCCTATTCCTCCTTTTTGTCCTTTCATTTTTCAATGCCGATTTGAAAGCCCAAGATCCAATTTTTGGCCAATTTTATAGAGCTTCTACTCATTTGAATCCTGCAATGGCAGGATTGTTTGACGGCCGTTTTAGAATTCAAACAAATTATCGAAATCAGTGGTCAAGCATCCTTCCAAACAAACCGTTTAGGACAATTGGTGCAAGCTTTGAATGGAAGCAAAAAGTAGCGAGAAATGACTTCATGACGTATTCATTTACACTTTTAAATGACCAAGCTGGAACTTCTAATTTCACTACCAATAGAGGAAATTTAGGCTTTTCGTACTCTAAACAACTTTCAGGAAATCGTTACGGAGGTCAAAGTTCTTATTTGATTGCAGGCGGTCAATTTGGTTTTGGCCAACACGCCCTTGATGGTAATGGGTTGTGGTTTTCTTCTCAATATGATGGCGCAAATGAGATTGTAGATAATAGCCTTAATTCAGGTGAAGATTTGAGCAATGGTTCAACCAATGTTTACAATGATTTTAATGCGGGATTGTTGTGGTACACAACCATCGAACATAATTTCAGTTTCCACTTCGGAGCTTCTTTGCAGCATATCACAGAGCCAAATATTTCTTTTATGGGAAATGATCTGGAAGACTTGCCAAGAAGGTGGGTGCTACACGCAGGTGCAGAATTACCATTCAATAATCAATTGAGTATTCTTCCTGCTGCAATGGTTACTTTTCAAGGGCCCGCAACTACATCTATTGCCGGCGCCAATTTGAGATACACGAATAGAGATTGGGATGAAGTAGCTCTTCGCGTGGGAATGTGGGGTCAAATATCTAATAAATTAGAAGACAAAATTTTATTGAATAGCTTAATTTTCAGTGCAATTTTAGAAATGGAAAAATGGAGTGTCGGTATTAGTTATGATATCAACGCATCCTCTGTTGGTGACTTATCAAATGGACGAGGCGCTTATGAATTGTCTTTCATCTATACTCAACCAGCGAAATATAAAACCAAGGTTCAATGCCCTAAATACTAATAAACTATCCCAACCAATTGTGAACTTTATCCAAATCCAAATTCATCATTAGATGAATTGAATTGCAAAAAAGAGGGTCGATTTTTCGGCTCTCTTTTCCTTTTTTAATATTGCTGTATTCTCGCCATTCCCTCTGAAAAATCTCGTACATCCTTCGATTCTGGAAATACAGACAATTTTCCATTTTTATTTACAAAGCCAATTCCTTCATAAAGGGCTGCTCTCGCTAATCCTTCCTTCATGTCCCAAACCAAACCAAAAACGGGCTTGGTGACTTCTTTTCCATTTGTATCTAAAAAACCCCATAATCCTTGTTTTTGATACCCAGCTAAGCCTTCCTTAAAAGTGAATAATTGCTCGTAGGAAATAGAAGTAAAATTGGTACCATCAGGTCTAATAAATCCAAATTTACCTTCTTTTTCAACCATCCAAACGCCCTCATTACCATACACCAGATAAGTGTATTTTTCAGAAATGGCAGAACTGCCAGACTTATTGATCAACGACCAAAAGCCGTCTTTCATTACCCCTGCATAATTTTTTTTAAAATCAGTTGCACTTTCATATTGAGGAGGAATCACTACACTTCCTTTCATGTCTATGTATCCGTATTTATCTTCCTTTTTCACACGAATAAGTCCATCTGATGGTTGGCTTATTTTTTGAAACGCGGGTTCCATTAAAAAACGAAAATCAGATTTTAAAAGACCGGAGCCTTCCGCCGTTTTCACAACAGCAAATCCATTTTCAAATTTAGAGGCGCTTAAAAAATCTGGTGCGGTTGCCTTCTCTCCATTCTTTTTTAGGTAACCCTTTCTACCCTCTTTTTCATATACTGCAAATTCTTCCGAAAAATCTGAAACGGATTCAAATTGATAAGGTATTGTTACATTTCCTTTATTATCAACAAAACCATATTGATTTTCAAAATTTTGAACCTTAGCCAATCCTTCATGAAAAGACCATGCTCCCTTGAATTGAGGAGGAATGATTTCTTTTCCCTTTTTATCAATAAAACCCCATAAATTGTTGAGGCGAACAACTGCCAATCCTTCCGAAAAATCTCGACAGTCATCGTATTTTGCTTTAATCACTTCTCGTCCGCTTTTATTGATATAGCCCCACTTAAAATCCGATTCCTCATAGTCTCCTTCTTCCAAAGATTTTTCCCAAAGATGAGGATCAACGTTTTTTGGTACTTCATTTTCACAAGATGCGAATCCAATCAAAAGTCCAACCACTAAGACTAAATGAAGTATTTTTTTTAATTTCAAAACCATTTGTCAGTCAGGATTTTCTATTTTAGCAAAATCTAAAATTAACATATCCATGAAAAAACACACACTACTTGCCATAATTTTCCTTTTTATTTATTTAGGAAATTCTTTTGGCCAATCCATTAAAATAACACAACAAGAAAAAACGGTAGAAAGCGCAACTGGGGTTTATAAAGTACAATCCTTGATTAAATTGTCTGAATTATGGATAGCTGAAGATTTTTACAAAAAAGCGATTAAACCAGCAAGAGCGGCTAAGAAATTGGCCCTTGAATTAGGCCAAAAAGAAATGGCAGCAATTGCTATGAACCGAGAAGGAAAAGCAACTTACTCCAGTAAAACAATAAGAGCAAGACGGAAGGGCGAAAAATTAATGCAGGAAAGTCTTGAAATTTTACCAAATGGAACAAACCCAAATTTAAGAATTGAGAATCTTGAATTATTAGAAAAATACTCAAGACTCAGAGGTGATGTGGTAGATTCTTATCGATATAAAAAGAAATTAGCGGTCTTGAAAGGTTTACCAATTCCTGAACCTCCTGAAGTTGACGACAAAAGAGGCGGTCTTTTCAAAGATAAAAAAAGAGAAATGATTGAGCAAATCAGCGAGGAAAAAGCAGAACTTTCTGATTCAATTAAAAACATTGCTGCCAATGCTGAAAAACTAAAATTGGAAACTAATATTATGAACCGCGCAATTGATTACCAGCAAAAAAGAATTACCAATCTTTCCAAATCTCAAATGGAGCAGGAGTTAGAAATTGCGGAACAAAAGCGATTGGTCGATTCATTGAATTTTGCCAGAGTTTTAGACAGCTTTAAATTAAACGAGCAAATGGTGGTTCTAAAAGAGCAGAACATGGAATTACGAGAAAAAGAGATGGAAATAAGTCTAAAAAATAGTCAAAGAAACTTTTGGTTGGTATTGGCCATGATGGGTCTGTTGCTTGGACTTGGCTTATGGTCAAGGTACAGCAGTATAAAATCTTACAGCAATCAATTAGAAGAAAAAAATGTCATTATCGAAAAAGAGCGCGAGCGTTCAGATGAGTTATTATTAAATATTCTTCCTGAATCAGTGGCTCAAGAATTAAAAACAAATGGGGCGGCCAAAGCGAGAAAGTATGAAATGGCCTCCGTGTTATTTACAGATTTTGTTGGGTTTAGTACGTTGGCTCATGAGATGGCACCAGAAGTTTTAGTTTTTGAATTGGATTTTTATTTCAAAAAATTTGATGAAATTATTGCAAAACATGGATTAGAAAAAATAAAAACCATTGGTGATTCTTACATGTGTGCAGGAGGTTTACCTAATCTTAATGGTCAACATCCGCTTCAAATTGTTAGGGCTGCTGTTGAAATACAAAAATTTGTAAAAAAGTGGAAAGCGCATAAACACTCTAAAGGGGAGGTTTTTTTTGAAGCAAGAATTGGAGTTCATTCTGGCCCGGTTGTAGCTGGAGTCGTAGGCGAAAAAAAATACGCTTACGACATTTGGGGAGACACCGTCAATATCGCATCGAGACTCGAACGAAATTGCGAACCAGGTCAGGTCAATATTTCTAAAGCGACTTATGAGTTGGTAAAAGGGAAAATTCAAGCTGAATCAAGAGGGAAAATTCAAGCCAAGAATATTGGAGAGATTGAAATGTTTTACATCAAGTTTTAGATTCTGCAGCTGCTATTATTGCAGCGGCTTCTTCTTGTTCTTTTTGTAATCTTGCTTTTTCTTTCAAATCCAAATTTGAAGCAATACTTGCATTTAATTCAAAGCCAATCAGCAAAGCGAGGGCATTTAACTGAATTAAAAGCATGAGAGCCATAATTGCTCCAATTGAACCATAAAGTCGATTGTATTCACCATAATTATTTACATAAAAAGAAAAGGCAATAGAAGCAGTAACGGAGAGAAAAGTGGCGAGTGTTGTTCCTGGTGAAAAAATGGAAATTTTCCTTTTTAAAGCTGCACCATATCGGTACAATAGACCAATACCTAAATAAATTAATGCTAAAACTCCAATCCATCTCAAAAGAAATAATCCAAAGGTTCGAACTTGTTCATATTCGGTATATCCTCCTATCCAAAAAATTAGTTGTTCTCCTAACACAATGAAAAGGAAGGATGCAATAAATAATAAACCGATAAACAGAGTCAAGAAAAGTGCTCTGGCGTAGGTTTGAACAATATTTCTATTACGAAATCCTTCAATATGTGCTTTTTCAAATCCACGCATCATAGAAATCATTCCATTGGAAGCGAAAAAAGCGGCTAAGACAAAACCGAAAGAAAGTAACCCGAAATTGGTTTGCGTTGAAATCTGAACAATCGTTTCGTATAAATAAATTCCCATTCCTTCGGCCTCTCCATTCGGGCCAATTTTAGAGGGTAAAAGACTGGTGATTTGCCGTCTCATAATGGTTAAAAACTCATCAACCGAAATATTAAAAAATTGGGAGAGAATCCTTTCTGTAAAAAACGGAATTAGTGTAAACAAAACGATGATGGCTGGAAACAAGGCAAGAAAAAAACTAAAAGCAATGGAATTGGCACGCGTAAAAAGGTCATTCCTTTGTAGTTCATTTTTCACAAAAATGAACACATCGAAAATTGGCACCCCATTAAACCCCGGAAAGGAGTTCTCTTCGGTCCACAAAATAATCTCCTTGATGATCGGCAAAGACCAAAAGAGGTTAGGAAGATTACTGAGCCTTTTTAAGAATTTCACGCTGTGAAGTTAATTTCTCCTTTAAAATTTCTGGTGTAGGAATCGATTTTTTTGTTTTTGCATCAATAAACATCAGCCGAACTTTTGCTCCATTTACAATTTTTCCAGCCTCATTTAATATTTCTACATAGAAGAAAATATCCTTGTCCGAAAGGTCTTTTAAGGTGGTGCGAATGGTCAATAAATCGTCATACTCGGCAGGACGAAGATATCTAACCTCCATGTTTTTGACTGGCATCATGACACCATAGTCACGTTCCAATGACTTGTAGGTCAGTCCCAAATTTCTTAGAAACTCTACCCTGCCAATTTCATAATACTGTGCATAATTGCCGTAATAGAGAAAACCCATCTGGTCAGTTTCTCCATATCGAACCCGTTTTTTAAATTCATGTGTAAGCATCTGGCGAAAGTAGGAAATAGTTGGATAATATGATTTTCAAAAATTAGAATCAACACAGGTTTACTTTACCAAACTAAAATCTCCTTTGAACACTTCACTTTTCCCATCAGAAAATTCTATTTCTGCATAGTAAACATAGATACCTGATTTCATAAATCTTCCGCGATAACGACCGTCCCAACCATCGTTAGAATTGTTTGGAACAAAATCTTTTTGCTGGTAGAGTGTTTCGCCCCATCTATCAAAAACTGCAAAGTCTTTTACCCTTTCTACATTTTTTCCAACAAAAATTTGAAAGAAATCATTGATTCCATCATTGTTAGGAGAAAAAGCCGACGGCACATAAACAAAACGAGTATTTAAAACCGTAATTGGAATCATTGCTTGAGCTGAACAACCCTCTTCATTTGTAATGGTGACCACATAACTCGTGGAAATTTCAGGTGATACAATTTGAGATAGGCAGCCGTTTTGGCAAATGTCCAAGTCTTCATTAGGTCGCCAAAGGATGGTGTCATAAGCCCCAACAATATTAGCGGACAATGTGAGACTATCTCCATTTTCAATGGTGAAGGCTCCTGTATTTGTTGTCAGGGCAATACTTAATTCAATTGGTTCTAAAATTTCAAATTCCTCAAAATCAAGACAGCCTTCAGAGTCTTCAATTTCAAGAGTATAATTTCCCGCAGCCAGATTGTTAAAATTTAGCTGATTCGAAAAAGGACTTCCATTTAGACTAAACAAATATGGAGGACTTCCTCCTGAAACACCGAGTACTTCTATCAAACCATTCTCCTCGCCAAAACACGAAATATCGGAGTTGTTGACATTCATTTGCGGTATGCCATTTCCTTCAGAAATCACCACTTCATCTGTATCAAAACAATCTGAATCACTATCCCTCACTTTCAAAATATAAGTACCTCCATTTGTAACAAATGGGTTTGAAGCGGTGGAATCCGAAACAGCGCCAGTCCAAGAATATTCAAAATTTGGATTAGTCAAATTTGGACCGATTTGGACTTCTCGGACATCACAATTCAATTCAAAATCATCGCCTGCCATGGCCAAAGGAGTTTCATTAACCATTACATCCGCATTGACTGTTCCGAGTGGACAAAGGCCATCTTCATTCACTCGATATTCAAAAACATATCGCCCGGGCAACAGCCCCACTGAAGATATATTTCCTTGAGATAAATTTAAATTTGGCAGGATTTGTCCAGCTGTTTGTATCCATTCTCCACCTAAATCAAAATCTTCAATGACATCAAAAAGGGAAGCCGTAGAATCGACTCCACTACAAAATTCAATATTATCTATCGAAAAACCTGGAGACAGCGGATTTTCAACATCAAATTGAAATGAAATACTGTCCTTGATGCAAGGAAACGTAGTATTTGCTACATACTCAAAAAAGTAGGATCCTGTAGCAATTACGGAACCATCAATTTCACCAGTAGCTCCATCAAAACCAGCAGCTGGGGTTGCCGATAAATCTCTCCAAAACCCTCCTGGTGAGGCGTTTATCAGTTCATCATTTAAATTTATGATGGAGCCATCATTACAAATTTGTACAATACTCGGAGCAATTCCAGCTGTGACAACTTCTCCTACCTCTACAATGATAGCAGCACTTTGAGGGCATCCAGCTGGCGGAATGGAAGAAAGAATATAGGTCAATTCGTATTCTCCTCCGGTCGATCCATTCGCATCAAAAACTCCATTGGTTAAAGTAGCAGAAGAATTTGGAGGCGTATTTGTCAAAAACCAATTACCGGGTTCGTTTGTAAAAGTGATGGTACTTAAATCCAAAAAGGCATCGTCATTACAAAAAGGACCTGCTGGTGCAAGAGCCAAACTCGGACAAGCACAATCTACTACTGATAAAGTGACTTCAAAAACTTCATCAACACATGGAGCAATTCCTTTGAGCGTATATTTGAATCTGTATCGACCTTCGGGGATGTTTTCAAAATCTAAAATAGGAAAACTCCCTAATGCTCCTGAATTGTCAAGGTCTTCCCAAACTCCATTTGTATTGCCATCCAAAATCAAAGTACTGAAATCGAAAGTGGTTGGATTACCCAAAATATCTGTATTACAAGCCTCGCCAAAATCTGAAACGACGGCATATTGTTTTTCATTTACAGTAATAATTTGAACCGAGTTTTGAGGGCACCCCGCTGGAGGTGTTTGATCGAGCGTAAAGGTCAATTCATAATCACCTGATGCAGAATTTGTTGCATCAAACCCTTGAGAAGTTAAGGTTGCTATTGAACCCGTTGGTTCAGAAGTTAAAGACCAACCTCCTGATTCATTGGTATTGGTAATATCATCGAGATTTACAAAAGCATCATCTGAGCAAAACGGCCCAGCTGGGCTTGTCGAAACACTTGGGCAACGGCAATCTCGTACCTCAACCATCAAGTCAAAACTTTGGTTATTACAAGGGGCAACGGCCGCAGCAGTGGTATATTGAAACCTATAGATGCCTTCTGGCAAATTGAGGAAATCTAAAACTGGGAATGTTCCGGTTGCTCCTGAATTGTCTATATCTTCCCAAATTCCTGTATTGTCGCCTGATGTAATTATTGAAGAAAAATCTATAGAAGTTGGTTCTCCTGTAAGGGTAGAATTACAAACATCAACTAGTGTTGGAATATCTGCAGTCGGAGGAGCAATTAAGTTAATGATATGCTCTGAACTTTCTGGACACGCACCAGGTGGAGAAGCCGATAAATTAAATCTAACCAGATACTCCCCTGCTGGCGAACCTGAACCCATAAATTGATCACCAACTATTGTGGCAGTTGAATTAGGTGGTGCCATCTGAATAGACCAACCTCCTGATTCAGTTGTCAGTTCCAAAGTACTTAAATCAATGACTGCATCATTGCTACAAAAATCAGGTGGAGCAAGTGTTTCAACACTCGGACAACGACACTCAATTACATTTATCTCTGTGGTGTAAGTTTGCTCAACACAAGGTGCTTGAGCTGAATTGGTAGTATATTCAAATTGATAACTTCCAGTCGCCACTCCTGAAAAATCTATATTAGGAAAATTACCACTCGCATTTGAATTATCTAAATCTATCCAAGTGCCTGTTGCATCTCCATCTGTTATTAAGTTGGAAAAATCTATTTGAGTAGATTCACCTGTTTCATCCGAATCACAAACTTGAACACTTTGAGTCACCTCAGCAAACGGAGGTTCGTTTACCGTAACTGTCGCAGTTGAAGAAATGGTATTACCACATTCTGAATTTTCAACTTGAGTAATGGTATAAGTCGTTGTTGATGCAGGATTTACAGTATAAACATCTCCAGAATTTTGCCCCGTTAAAACAGTTGAATTTTGGCCATCCGAGATAGTAATATCAAAAGGACTTTTACCTGAAAAATTTAATTCCAAATCTACTGCCCCGCCGCCTTCACAAATGGATGCCCCACTTACAAAATTAGCATCTGGTGGTGGGGTTACGATGATTTCTTGGGAAATCTCATCAGTACATTGCTCTGCTGAAGTAAAGGAATAATTGATAAAATGACTGCCAAAAAATAGAATTCGAGGATCTAATTGACCACTTGAATTTATGGGGCCACTCCAATTGCCATTTGGCGGATTAGCCTGAAAAGTTTGTATCCCTAAAGTTTGACAAAAAATGGTATCACCTATTATTTCGAGTGCTGGCGTTGGATGGATGGTGATGTTTAGATTTTCTTCTACTCTACAGTTTCCTGGAGTTTGAATGAATTCATAAGCAATTGTATTATTTCCAATTTGAAAATCTGATGGGTCAAATGCTCCAGTCATAGAAATATTATTTCCACTCCAATTTCCACCAGATGGATTTGCATTTAGTTGAATGGTTCCTTCATTTTCACAAAAAATACTATCGCCAAAAACGATATCAACAGGTTGCAAAATTTGAAAATCCAAACTATCAGATTTCACACAACCTGCGGGACTCGTATAAGTATATATCCCTAAAAAATCACCAAAACTCAAGTCTTCTGGATTGAATGTTCCATCATTGGCAACATCTCCCGTCCAATCTCCACCAGACGGATTCGCTTCCAACTGATTCATTTGATTTTCTAAACAAAATGGATCGATTGGTAAAAATGAAATTACGTCTGGTTGTCTAACTACAATTTCTATCGAATCAGAAGAGGTGCATCCTTCTACATTGGTAAACTCATATAAAACCTGATGTGTACCAGATCCAATAACTGTTGGATCAAAAGTTCCATTTGGATTGGAAGAACCGCTCCAATTTCCATTCAAAGGTGACCCCATCAAATCCTCAATTTGTCCATCAGGGCAAAGACTATCTACAGATGTAATTCCGACAACCGGCACAGGTAAAATGGTAAATTCTAAACTGTCAATATTTGTACAAGTGTTGCCATCTGTAAATTCATAAATCGCACTATAATCTCCAGGTTGAAAAGTGGAAGGATCAAAACTTCCAGCGTTGTCCACATCACC
>CALDSS010000012.1 GCA_937924495.1 uncultured Saprospiraceae bacterium | reverse complement strand
AAAACCTGTGTAGGAAAGTTCAAGAACAGCGTCTTTATTGGAAACTTCAAGTTCGAAATTTCCATCCAAATCCGTAATTGTTCCATTTGAAGTGCCTTTTTCTAATATGGTTGCACCGATGAGGGTTTCTCCTGTTGAATCATCTGTGACTGTTCCTGAGACCTTTATTTGTGCTTGGAGAGCGATTCCAAATATCAGGAACAGTCCAATGAGTAGTATATTTTTTTTCATAAAATAGTGATTTTCAAATTCAACCAAAAGGAAACAAGTTGGTGGCACTCGCCACCAACTTGTTATTTAACTTACTTATTGACTATGATTCTGTGTGTTTGCTGTTTACCTTCCGTAACTACATTTAAGAAGTATAATCCATTTTGGAGGTTATCGGCTTCTAAAGTGTAGAATTGGTCTAATGGCCCCAATTTGATTACTTTTTCAATTTGACCAAGACCATTGAAAACTTTCACTTCTTTTTCAGCTTTGAAATTTTCAGCAAAAATCAGCTGAGTGGAAGCGTTAACAATTGTAGGCTGAACCTTGAAAATGGAGTTATCTGTCACCAAGTCATTTACCCCTGAAAGGCAGCTGGTACAAGTATTCCAAGCAAAACAAAGTTCGGTGTCTCCTGAGACCGTCACCACTCTATTGACAAAATTGCCTTGGGTAACGGTGCATGGATCTCCGTCTTCAAAAAATTCTTGATCAGTCCATCCATCAACTTGAAATTTGAATTCATGATTCCCTGTGATGAAAGTTTGAGTAGATGTCCAAATGTTATCACCATCAGGATCTTCCATTGGCGTAGCATCGGCTGACCATGAATTGAAGTTTCCAGATAGATAAACTTGAGTGAAAGTGCCGGAGTAGCCATTCATATCAACGTTAAATTTAACATCGCCACCTGTTGCTCCACTACAATCCAAGTCATCCGTGCAGAAACCAAAGCAAGTATTGATTTCCATGTCTTGCATTACTGGGCCTATTTTTCTATCGTTAAAATTATCAGGGTTGGCACAAGCTTGGCCAGCAATATCTTCCTTACAGCTCCAATCAGAACAGGCACCTGTCAAGAAAGTATAAAAAGACTCAAAACCGACTGGACGTTCAAAAGTGATACTCCAGATTCCATCAGCATCATCGTCAGTCATCGGAAAGTCACCAGGCACTCCAAAATTGCCACCTCCAGCAATGTGCATTCCCTCAGGAGCTACCATTGCTCCTCCTTGTCCAACATTGAAGGTGATTCTTACTGCTTCACCACAAGCAAAACAGCTATTAAAACAAACAGTTGGTAGTTCTTCGGTTTGAGTAGCTACAAAAGATCTATTTGTAAAATCACCAGTTGTGAGTACACAACTTTCCGTTCCGCTAAATACTTCCCAATTTGAATCATCTAATCTAAATTTGTACTCAACTCTGCCAGCAGGAATACCTGTGACCGTTGCAGAATAGACGCCATCTCCATCTGGATCAGATAGAGGATTGTCCAATGACCAGTTATTGAAGGTTCCGCTTACATGAGCTTCTGAGAAGGTCTGACCATTAAGGTCAACATTAAATGTTAAATCTACTGGTGCAATTCCTGAACCAGTTAAAATGAAATCATCAAAATAATAAACCTGATCTTCTGTAAGTACAGTTTGGAAATCGAAGAATAAAACGATTTTGGTATAAGTACCTCCAAATGCAGGAACCATGTCGTCTTCAAGCGAAGGTAATTTGGAGTCGTAACAAACTTCAACCCATTTGTTCGCCTCGGTTACTTCGGCTGTCTGGATCCAATTTGGTAAATCTCCGTCTTCGAGTTTTATGGCGAGGTTACCTACTGCTGGAAACCAAACTTTAACACAAATCTCACTATTTGATACCAAATCAATTGGAACAGAAGGGTTTGGTGTTGAAAAACCACCAGCCCAAGGTTCTGACTCCTTTGGTTTGTAAAAATCAGAAACCATTTCGCTGGTGTTGATTCCTGTTTTATCTGGATTTGGGATTATTGTAGTTGTAGAGTCATTTGCTGAACTACCGAAATATGTAAAATTTACTGAGGTTGCAGCATCTTCAAAATCAAGAACAGTCGTTTGACCGAACATTGAAAATGAGACAATGAAAGAGAATGAGAGTAGTAAAAATTTTTTCATGTTGAAAAATTTAAAGGTTAATGGTAAAGGAAAGAGGTTGTGTGGTTAGGTAGGAAGAGCAGATAAAAGTGCTCGCTTCAAAGATCACTTATTTATTAGGATAATCTTCATGTTTGCCCCTACGACAATACTACGACAGTATAATATTTGTGCAAAAAGGCATTTGACCGACATTGTTAAATCGAAAATTTAGAATTCCAAAATAAACTTACTAAGTTCTGTTTGAGGATCTAATTGAAGGCGTTTTTTTAGGCGATACCTGCTTTGCTCCACTCCTCGCACAGAGATGTTTAAAATGGAGGCAATTTCTTTAGTGCTTAGATTCAATCTTAGTAAAGAACATAGTCTTAGATCGTTTTTTGTGAGTTTAGGGTGAGATTTTTGAAGTTCTTTTAAAAAGTTTTTATCAATCTGTTCAAAGTATAAATTAAACTCCTTCCAATAGTCTTCACCTTCAAGCTCACGGTCAAGTTGATTGATAACTTGCCTAATTTTGGTTTTGTCTCCTTTGCTTATGGCTAATTCTTCTTTGATTTTAGAAAGTATCTCCTTTTTATGCGCCATCTGAACGCTTGAGAACATAAGTTTTGAATTTTTGGATTCTACTTCTGTTTCCAAATTGGCATTTTTCAATCGAAGGATTTCTGATTCGGCTTGCAACAGTTTTCTTTTGGAAATAGCTTCTCTTCGCTTGAGAATGAATAGGAACATTCCTAGTGTTAATCCAGATATCAACAGTATAAGAAATGCTTTGAAGAGTGGGGTATCCCAAAATGGTGGTTTGATGTTTACTTGAATATTTGATTCTGAACTTCCATGTCGAACTCTAAAATTAAAGCTACCTGCGTCTAAATTGGTATAGTGCGCAGAATGATCTCCTGGTTTGCCGATTTGCCATTTTTCATCAAATCCTTCCAGTTTGTATTCAAAAACGGTTTGTGATGGGTTTGTAAAATTCAATTGAGCAAAGTCAATGGAAAAGGAATTCTCGGCATAAGTAAGATTTATCTCCTCCGCTAATTCAATTGGCTTTTCGAGAATAGTTGTTCTATTTCTTTTTTCTTGAGCGACAATCTTTTTATTGAAAATAGTAAGGCCCGTGAAAACGATTTTACTCGATTCTTTTTTATTAGTCAAGTGGTTGGGGTGAATGATGTGCATCCCAGTAATGCCTCCAAAATATAGTTTTCCTGATTGGTCTTTGAGGATGGAGTTTTGATTAAATTGATTGGTGTTTTCTCCAGTTCTGAAACTGAAGTTTTCAATTTGCTGGTTCGTCAAATTTATTTTTGAAAGCCCTTCGAAGGTGCTTGCCCAAATATCATTATTACTGTCTTGAGTAATACCCATCACACTATTTGCAATCAAGCCTTCTTTTTTTGAAAAATTTTGAAATGGGGTGCCAAAATCTTCAGTAAATTTACTAATTCCACCACCTTCTGTTCCAATCCAAATGGTTCCGAGATGATCCTCGAAAATATCTCTAACATCATTATCGGCAATTGAAGATAGTTGATCGTTTTTTTGAAAATGATAAAACTTGTCATCATTCGGTTTTTTTAGAAAAACACCTTTTGATTCAGTTCCTATCCAAAGCCTATTTTTTCCATCATAATGAACTGAATGAATTTGTTGCGCTGTAAAATGTTCTGAATAAGGTTCAATTTTTTCTGAGATTGGGTCAAAAGTCAAAAGGCCATTGCCAAGAGTTCCTATAAGTAATTTGCCAGAAGGTAACTCTAAAATATCCCAAATAATATTGTTACCAATGGTGTAGCTTTTGGCTTCTTTTTTTTCAATGTCAAAAAGGTCAAGCCCTCCTGTGTAGCACCCCAGCCAAATTCTATTTTCACTATCCTCAAAAATTGTCTTGACCACATTGCTGGAAATTGATTTTGGATCTAAATAGTTGTGCATGAAAGTTTCGAAGGAATCACCATATTCGTTTCTTTTCATCCAACTTAAACCTCCTCCATCGGTACCAATCAGAATTTCTCCTTTGGATGTTTCAAAAATGGATAAAATGGAAGATTGAGCCAATCTGCCTGGGCCACCTTTTCCGCCCGTATGCCATTCAAACCAATTCTTATTTTTTTTGATCAAATTTACGCCACCATTAAACGACCCAATCCAAATATTTCCAGTTCGATCTTCCATGATGGAAATCAAGGCATTTGAATTTAAGCTGGCAGGTTGCTCTGAAGAAAACCAATGGGTTTTGGTTGTTCCGGCATTCAAATCAATTTCATTTAATCCACCACCGTCCGAAGGGGCAAAAATTCGATTGTTTGCTGTTTTTACAATTCCTCTAATATTAAAAGTGCTGATCTTAAACTGCTCATTATCAGGGGAGTAGGAAGTTAGATTTAGTGTTTCAATATCCATTTTGTACAAGCCGGTACCTTCGGTTGCAATCCAGATGTCATTTCCATCTGTTAATAATTTTTTTCGATATCCTTCAATAACTCCCGAGTTAGAATCAGGATTGTGCGAAGGGGTAAATACTCTATCCTTATTTAAAAAATTTAGGCCAATACCAATTGTCCCTATCCAAATGGTTCCTTTAGCGTCTTCGATCACATCAAAAACTTCATTTTGAAATGGAAAATTTCCTGATGTCTTATTGAATATTTCGAGAGCATTACTTTGGGGGTCAAAACATAAAACACCTGAAAACCTTGTTGTAATCCAGATTTTTCCCTTTGAATCTTCTTGGAAAGCAGTAATTTGAGAAAGTTTTAAATTAGGGAATTGTTGTTCCCAGTTTTCAAAAATTTGACTTCCTTTCTTTTTGAAATTGATAAAGCCTTTGTTGGTTCCAACCCATAGATTGCCAGCTTTATCATTGAAGAGGGCGGTTATGGTTTTACCTCTGAAATTGGTGTGGGATAGTTCCCCAGATCTATAAATTTCAAATTCATAACCATCAAATTTATTTAATCCATTTTGGGTGCCTATCCAAATATATCCTTCACTATCTTGAGCCATACAGTGAACGGTATTATGTGAAAGTCCTTGACGAATGGTGAGGTGATCGAAGTAGATTTTCGAATCAGATTGACTGAGCAGGCCTGAAATTGCAATTATTGTCAGGTGCGCAAAAAGTATAATATGTTTTATGAAATAATCCATGCTATTACTGCTCAAAGGTACAATCCATCTTCCCTTATTTTTGATTTTTTACATTTGCATTTCAGTAAAAAACAGAAAGATGAATAATAGAATTTTAGGAATAACTGGTTTTGAAGTTTCTGAGGTGAGTTTAGGTACTTGGCAGGTAGGAGGTAAATGGGGGGATTCATTTAAACATTCCAATGCTGATAAAATTCTGAACAAGGCAGTTGATGCTGGGGTAAATTTTATTGATACTGCAGATGTTTATTCTGATGGAGAAAGTGAAAAAGCAGTTGGAAGATTGGTGAAATCGAGAGGTGAAAAAATCTATGTGGCAACAAAATGTGGGCGTCAAATAGATCCTCATTTGAATGAGGGATATACGCCCAAAGTGCTTCGAGATTTTGTAGAAGCAAGTCTGAAAAATATGGGTTTAGAAACCTTAGATTTGATTCAATTGCATTGCCCTCCGGCTGAGGTGTATTATCGCCCAGAAATTTTTGAGGAGTTTGAAAAATTGAAATCAGAAGGGAAAATTCAACATCTGGGCGTAAGTGTTGAAAAAGTAGAAGAAGCATTAAAAGCCATTGAATATCAGAATGTTACGACGGTACAAATTATTTTCAATATGTTTCGACAACGGCCTGCTGAGTTGTTTTTTCAAGAGGCTAAAAAAAGAAATATTGGAGTGATAGTAAGGGTTCCGCTCGCCAGTGGTTTATTGAGTGGTAAATTTTCCTCGACCTCAAAATTTTCGGAAGGTGACCATAGAAATTTCAATAGAAATGGAGAGGCGTTTGATAAAGGAGAAACCTTTTCTGGCGTGAATTATAGCCTCGGTTTGCGTGCAGTTGAAAAATTAAGAAATGCATTTCCAAATCAATCCTTAGCCCAGTTGGCATTGAGATGGGTATTGCAATTTGAGGAAGTGGGTTGTGTTATTCCTGGTGCATCAACTGTTGCACAGGTTGACTCCAATGTTTTAGCATCGGGGCAAGTTCCGCTCACCAAATCTGAAATGGATATAATTCGTAAAATTTATGAATTAGAAATAAAACCACAGGTACATCATCTTTGGTAATTCTGCATACAGCCCTGCTTGATATTAGTTTGCATGACTCAAATTAAAGACAATTTAGTTTGAATGAACCCTAAAACGAACTTGATGATTTTGAATTTTTTGGCTAATGATTTTAACCAATAAAAAAAGGCTTGTCCTCACATGATGAACAAGCCTGTTAAGTGCTTAACAAAAATTTATTAGTTTAAATAGCTATGTGCTTAATAGTTACAAAGATGAGGGATGTCAAAGAGAACTTACTTAATTTGTGATATGTATTTTGTAAATAGTGTTTGGCCAAAATTTTCTATATAATAATTGTAAACAACTGATTATCAGTTGTTTACAATTTGTTTTGGCATGAAT
>CALDSS010000011.1 GCA_937924495.1 uncultured Saprospiraceae bacterium | reverse complement strand
CCGTCCCAATTGATGTTAGGGTCGGAGGTTTCAAAAACGAGGCTGCCACAATCATTAAAAACAAATCAAGGCAATGGGTTCCCATTTTAAACTTGTTTTTGAACTGTCAGCCAATAAAGTGTTAAATTTTAAAAACATTTTCATTTGTTTGGCGAAATCAAAAAAAAAAAAACATAAATTTGCATAACAATTGAAAATCTAAAATAAATTGCTCTAAAAAACCAGTATAGCTTCTTGTTTTTAATTTTCAAGCTGAGACGCCTAAAAGTAATAATAAGTTTGGTTGAGATGCCTTGAGGACGAAGATGTAATAGTTGTACTGTAACGTCAGGTTGCCGAAGGCTCGACATATATTTTAAACTGTATCAGAAAAACGACTGCCGGAAATCAACGTTGGCGCGAGGATACCGACAGCCGATTTTTGATAGAATCAAAACACTAAATTATGAAAAAATTACTCTTGAAGGGTATTTCATTGCTCATGGCTTGCTCCATTTTATTTGTTAGTTGTACAAAAGATTATGTACGCTTTCCAAGCCAGCAAACTATTAAAGCTGAAACGCCAGTGCAACAAAACTCTAATGCGATCACTTGTACCGCTACCTCGGCAATGTACTCAGATCTTCATAATTTTACAGAACAGTTTATTGCTGTCAATGGGTATGACGAAGAAGCACTTTTAAATGCAATGAACGCTCACATAACACAAAATTATAATTCACCGTCAGTAGATCCTTCTCAGTTGACTTTAATTAAGGATGAATATTATTTTCACACTGAAAGTCCGAGCATAAGTCCTTTTATTACTAAGCTCAAAGAAAATGAAGGTATGTCTGATAATGTATATCAGAAGTTGATTTGGTTAGATAACGTTATGTCTGATGAGTTACTGTCTTATGAAGATGCGATTACAAACCTCAATTCTTTTCAAGAAATGATTGATGGTGACGCTTTGCTAACCTCTGAAGAAGTTAATCAACTTACTAATATGACCTGTGTATTGATAAGTATGTATGATGATGAACTTCAGAGTATCAATGGAGTACAAGATAGAATGTCATGCGGGGACTGCCTTTGGAAAAATAAATGGAAAATTTTTGGCATAGGGGCTATTTATGTGGCAATATTTATGATTGGATGCGCAGGAGCTGCTGGACCCTTAGTAGTTGCTTCTGTAGGATTGATTTTAATAAACTATTATGAAGATATAAATAAGTTCTGCCCTCAATGTTTTGGAGAGAATCCTAATGATTGCGAAAATCCCACTTGTCCTCCAGGTTACACTTATGATGAAGCTAATTGTGCTTCAGGAATCTGTGTACCTGATGGCTCGGAGCCTTTTGTTTGGAATACAGGGTTTTACATACATGCTACTCAGCCAGGTAATATTTGTTCAGTTGGAACATGGGACGGTGCCCATTGTATTGTAGCAAATGTACCTGCTGGTTTTAGTGGTTTCGTTTTTAACAATTGTTTTTATGTTAAACCTGATTGTGATTAATTCGAAAGCGAGTTGGGGAGAAGGAACTCTTCCCCAACTCGTCTCATTACTTTGAACGTACCTTAAATTTTAGAGCAACCCTTCATCCATGAAACAATTGATAGCTAAACAATTAAAGTCGATACTTTTAATAATCCATGTGGCTGCTATATTAATGCTTCTATTTTCGTGCTCAAAAAAACAGAGAGAAAATTTGATTGAACCTGAAATTGAGCCTTATGTAGATTCCTTTTATTTAGAAGCAAATAGATTAGGAGTTGAACTAGATATAAAAAAAAATGATATAACTATTACGTTTGTGGAATCGGATGAATTTTCTGGACAGTGTAGTTATGGGTTTTGGAATAATAGCATTCAGATTGATTTAGGTTTTTGGGAAGACGCAACCCATGAACGAAAATATTGGCTAATTTTTCATGAATTAGGGCATTGCGTTTTAAATAGGACGGAACATTTGAATGAAGTTTTTCCTAACGGAGAATGTAAAAGTGAAATGGACGGAGATGAAGACAATTTTTTTTGTTCAAGTAATAAATACTCAAAACTATGGAAAAACTATTACATTAATGAACTGTTCTTCCCATCTAGAAATAAACTTCCCGATTGGTATGAAAAGGACGCTATTCCAAAGCCTATTGAGGCTGAACTTCCAGTTTTTCAAATAAAGGATGGAAATTCTACAATGGATACACTCTTTACTGTTAGGAACCCAATTGATACGTTACATAAAAATTATCAGATTCATTTTCAAATAAGAAAATGGGATCGATATGATCATTTTTCCTTTGAATTTGGGGACTATAAATGGTTTTTTAATCGTTTTTGGACAAATCAATTATTTAGAATTGAAGATAATGTAAGCAGTGGTGGGAGGGCAATTTTTACTCAAAATAAGTTGACTCCCAATGATGTAGAGGTTGTTCAAATTGAGAGAAGAAATAATTTCTTTTACTTTTTTATGGATTCAAAATTGGTGCATATAATGGAGTATCAATCTCCAGAAAATGATATTATCAAGATTGAACCTCGAAATAAAGAAGTTCGATTTGATTTGAAATTTTATGTTTTTGATTGATAAATTGCGTAGCACCGCGCCACATTACGTTACTTCGCATCTCTGACCAACTCAATATACCCACTCAACAACTCCGCCGCCTGAGCAGACCCACCCAATCGCTGCTCAAACACCTGGCAACGATAAAAATAAACACCATTGTTTAGCATGTCACCAGAAAGATTAGTGCCGTCCCAATTGATATCGGGGTCAGTCGTTTCAAAAACGAGATTGCCCCAACGATTAAAAACTTGCATGTCGATGCTGGCGATAAACCTAAAAGGAAAAGGTTTGAAAACTTCATTTTGACCATCGCCATTGGGAGTGAAGGCGTTGGGCAATTCGTAAAATGGACAATTGTCTCGACAGAGGATATT
>CALDSS010000010.1 GCA_937924495.1 uncultured Saprospiraceae bacterium | reverse complement strand
GTGATCCAAACCAAATATTTGAGTAGAGATTCTACAGACAAGTATTTTAATTTGATTGATGAACTTTCATTTAATGGAAATTATAATATGGCTGCTGATTCATTTCAATGGTCAACCATCACTGCCCGCTTGAGGGGGAATTGGTTTAGAAACTTTTTGAATGTAACTATTACTGCCCAATTTGACCCCTACGAAAGAGATGGGAATGGTCGTAGAGTAAATCAACTTACTTGGAACCGCTCAAAAAATCGACGGTTGTTTGATTTTGTAAATGCTTCATTGCCAATTACCAACCGTTTCACCGTCAAACAAATAAGAGGTTGGATTAAAGGCGATAAAAGGGAAGAAGAAATTGACCCAGCAGAACAGCGAAAACGACAACAAGAAAGGAAATCTATTGGCGATTTGAATGAGGTAGCAGACTTCTGGAGTTTATTCGATAATTTTTCTTTGAGTCATAATGTCACTTTCAATTATTCCAGAATCGGTGAAGTAGGGGAGAAGCGCGATACTTTCAGACTCACTGCCAATTCGGTGCGCCTAAGAGGTGATTTGCAAATCACACCGCATTGGAGAGTTGGCATTGATAACCTTAGCTATGATTTTGTAAATGAATCTTTTGTTTACCCAAGTTTCCAATTTTTTAGAGACCTCCATTGTTGGGAAATGGGACTTGGTTGGCAGCCCTCCAGAAACTCTTACAACTTCTATTTAAGAGTGAAACCAGGAACCCTCGGTTTCATAGAAGTGCCCTATCAACAGCGGAATTTTAATAACTTCAGCGGTTTCTAACCATTCTTACTACCCAGTTTAGGGTAAAGTACGTCTTGTAAAGAAAATTTTAACGCTAAACGTATGATTAATTCTTTTCATGCGTTCTATTTTTGACAAACAGAATTTTTACCCTCCTTACCCAAAGTGATTAGTTTTCAAACTAATTAATATTTTAATATCTACCACATAAAAGGGATTTTGATTGCCTTTTTTATCTCTCCACCTCTGATATCAGCATCAGGCATGATATTTGCAATTTTTTTATGCGAAAAGTAACCCCTGATTTTCGCGTTCCCCCCTGTAGATAGCAGACATACTATTTTGAAACTTTAAAAAACTACAGGCATGTTAGTATTCGGACTCCTTATTGCACTTTGCGCTATTCTTGTTAGTGCAATCAATAGCACCACTGCGGATAGTAGTGACTTTAACAGCTAAAAAATAAATACATTTTATAAGAAATAATTATACATTTTTTTTCTGCGGGCTTCACAATTCCAAATCAAGGACTGGTTCAAAAATTAAATTCACAATCATTCGGTCTCACTCACCTTTCCCGCTTCCGAACCTTTTCAACTAATTCATTGTTTAAAATTAACGGATACTTTTTTTCCTTTTTCCTTTCTTAAGGATGGGAAAAGAACTTATTTTGCGTTTTGGCAAAAGAGCCACAAACAAAGTCATTGTTTCAATAGAAATTTTGATTTTAGTTAATCTGGGGTCGTATTGGAATCGACAGGATTGACTTTCTTGTAATAAGCATGTCGGAGCAAGATTGCTTATCTCCGTAAAAACTGGTAATCAAACAATTTTTTACATGGCAATAATCGCTATGCTCTTGCTGCCTAATTTTAGAAATTAGAAAGCTTGTGGGTCCCGCGCTTGATGCTCGTTACACAGCGTGCCACCCATCATAACCCTGGCGAGCTTGAATAGGTAGTTTTTTTCCTGCTACCTGCTGACGGAAAACTCCGGAGATACGGAAAAGGATCGGTATGTGAATACGCCTTCCCTTTTCCCGACAATTTAAGTGTTCACTAAACATGTAGAAAGTTGCTTGATGCTTTCTCTGGACGGGGGTTCGACTCCCCCCGACTCCACAACAAAAAAATGGTCAGAAGCTTCGTGCTTTCTGACCATTTTTATTTTAGAGCTAACTCTTTTGACGATGAAGTTTATCTACTATCCCAATACTTGTCAGCTCTTTGTAATAATTTGCAATTAATTTATCCCAATAATATCCCTCAAAGACTTCTTTTGGATATTCTACAAACTGAGAAGAACCCTTTTCCCACAATTTATATTGATGCAATACGAAGGATTTTATATTTGGGATGAACTCGGGGGTGTCGTAAAAAATACTTTCTATGCCTAGTTGTCTAAATTTTTTTTCCCAAGTTATGTCTTTGCCTCCCTTAATTATCATGAGAATATTCCTTTTAGATTGCAGATAATCATAAAATTTTGAAGGAATAATACCAATCAATAATTTTGTTCTCCATGTTAATAACAAATTCAATTGACTATCAATTTGAAGTTCATTCGCTTTATCTAAAGGTAGCACTCCAAGGTTCTCTGAAATAGATTCCATGCCTTTATTTTTAGCATAATAGTTCCAAAGGTTGCTACTGGCACCTGCGTAAGTTACTGAAATTTTGTCCTTGGAAATCTTGCCTTCTTCGATTAATTGCTTTAACGATTCAAATAAAATTTCAGTTGATTGGTCAGGGTACAGAGAACCCGTGTACGAAATGGTAAATTTCTCTCTAGGTTTTGGTTTAGGTAATGATTCGTAGCGCATCATACCATATTCAAGTACTAAAACAAGATCATGATACTGTTCGAGATGTTCAACAAGTCCTTCTGAACAGGTAGTAAGAAGATCCGCTTTCGAGGCAATTTTTCTTTCAAACCATTTTTGGAGGCTCATCCAAAGAAGTTTTTTTTCACCAGGCACAATGTGCAGGTTATTGTAGTCTGCAATCCATTTTAAAGATGGAAATAATACCTTTAGCCACCAAGCAATTACGTGGTCTGAATATGGTTTGAAGGAAGAGAATAAATGGGTGATTTTGTTTCTTTTTACGAGGTAGGCGCCTATTAGTACTCCAAAAAAAATATAGATCAAACCTCCTAATCCGAATATCAAATTAAAAGGGAAACTATCCTTCATTTTTACAAAAAAGGACTTTGAATCATTCGGCATAGTATTTACACCAGTAGCTTTTTTTGAAAAACTAAACGTTCTATAGTCTATGGTAGGTGACTCGAAAACATGATGCTCATCGAAAGGGAATTCCTCTTTAGGGAACCATCTTCTATTGGTCGTGGTAAGAACTTTTACATCAGAAAAATAATTTTGGAAATGTTTAGCAACATTATAGTTTCTGATAGAAGACATAGTTTTTATACTGGGAAAAGCATAAGCTATTAAAAGTAACTTTTGTTTTGGCGATTCTTCCCTCATTTCTTGGTAGAAGCTGTGTTTTTTGCAAATGTACAAATTTAGTAGAAGCATTTGAAAAGAAATAAATCTGCAAAAGATTTATTATGCTCTCTCTCAGAATTCGATCCAGTAGTTAGGTTGGAAAACTTAATTTAGTTGGTATCGAAATGAAAGAAGGACAAAGAAGAAAATTTAGTACAGATTTCAAATTACAAATCATTGTTGAATCCTTGAAAGGTGATATGACCTGCCTCAGTTGAGTCAAAAATATGGACTCTATTCCAATCATTTGGGGAGGGATGGAGCGCAAATATTGGTAATATCAAGGTATAGCATAGAATGCATTAACCATAAAATTCATAATAACCTTTATTTTATACTCCAATACTTTCATTATAAAACTATTCTGCATATATTTGTACCTTATTTTAACCTAAAAAAATTATAATATGAATCATTCGGATAAAAAGACTTGGAATAAGCCTTCAATTCAGGATTTGGACAGTAAGTACAGCGAAGCAAGAAAAGCAGTTGTACAAGCGGGAGAAGGAGTTGTTACAACTACTGGAGCGTTAATGATTATGTTCCAAGCTGCATCGTAATTATTTATTCCTACTCAAAAAAATACTCTAACGTTACTCTACGTTAGAGTATTTTTTTTTGATAATTTTCCATATTGGGCTCTCGACTTTATTCAAATTGAGTTGATGAATTGTTATCCCATAACCGATATTCCCTTCAATTATTACCCATTGGTTTTGTGAAAGCCCTATATCCCAGCCAACTGTACACACATCTTTACATAACTGATGTGCATTCTTTATCATCTTTATTGTTTCTTTCCACTTACTTGGGGTAATTTCTTTGTTTTTGTAAATATTTGTTGAATCTTCTCCTATAGTGTAAAGGGTATTATTGACTTCAATTGGAGTGCCTAACTTACCTGTTTCTATATCGATTCTGATTTGGTCAAAATAGTTCTTTCTCGGAATCTGCAAAATGGCGTCAATAATTTCAATTTTTCCTGAGTTTATGGAGGAAATGACGCGGATAGTTGCAAGATCGTCTATCTTATTTTTCCAAATCCCATTTTCACCATTTTCTAAAATGGGTTGAAAGAGGTAATTAAATTTTTTTATATAAAGGTTCACGATTTTTAATATCGCATTGTGCGAATCATAAGTCCTATCATCAGTTACTAAATTATACTTCTGGGTTTTATTTTGATAAATTAATTTTAAGCATCCGACACCTCCGTGGAAATCATCTGGTTTCAAGAAAATAGATCGATTTTGAAAAAGGTCTTTATCTGTTAAAACAGTATTTTGTTTTACAAACTTTATGGTAGGAATTGCCGGAATTTGATTCTTCTCCAATTGCTTAGCGAAATAGCTTTTTGAGGAAAGAAATTTTTTGCTTTTTTCGCTAATATTTTCAGAAAGTACATAGTGCCACTTTGGAACTTCGTGAGAAAAGTAAAACATTAACCATTGCCTTCTTGGGTAATGGTAGAGTTTGAAAATATAATAATTGATGGGCGGAACGGAATAGCCGAAAGTAAGCAGTATTAAGTCTGAAAACTCTTTGAGCGGTGATAAATTTGCTCTTTGATAAATCGGATTTGATTTGACCTTCAATACTCGAATTAAATCTTTCCATCCAAAAAACAGATACCATCCAATCTGTTTCATAAGTATGATAAAATAGCCTTTAGCCTTAGAAGCGTTTAATGGAAGTTTCAGTAAAATAGCTTTATGGTGCTGGATATAGTAGGGAGGGTTATTGAGCAGATATTTTAATGAAATAACACCGGCTGGTTTGCTCAACTGAATTAATAGTTGTTTAAGATTCATTTTGAAAATATCTATTTAAATATTTGCCCCTACGAATTGTAATATTTGCAATAGCCAATGTATATTGAATGTTAAAAATTGTTCCTAAAGAATCGCTTGGTATTTTTTTTAATAATGCAATAAAATTATTGAGCAAAGAAATAATCTTAGAATAATCAAAAATAGTACTAGCAAAAGTTTTATCCAATTCCATTAATTTTTTCTGAGTTCTCTCTATTTGTATGACCAATTCTTTTTGACCACCAAATGATTTTTCAGACATATAGGCTGGTCGTTTGATACCCATCAATAATTCTTTGGGAATATGAGTCATTAATGATTTTTTAAACAGTTCTCTTGCGGGGCGCTTGACAAAAAAGTGTCTGGGTAATTGAGCAGCAAAATTGACTAAATCAGCATCCAAAAGCGGATGCAAATAATCTACTCCAAATTGACGTCCAATAAAATTCCAATTATCAGATCGAATGGTAAAGTAACTTGAATTAAGTAGTTTTAAACGATAATTGAAAGATGCAGGAAATCGGGTCAACCAAATAGGAGGTAAACGAAAACTTTGAATTGCCTTTTTTTTAAAAGAATCTCTATACCAAAAGGCTTTGTTTTGGATTTTGGTATTGATACTATAGGTGCGTTGATCATCCAAGAATTGATTTATCTTTCCTCTGGATAAGGAGTGAGCGTATTTCGTCCACAATGTTCTTTTTTCAATATACCATTTGGCATATAAGTTGGCTGACCAATCGTTGCTTACTGAAATCGAAGTATATTGACTATTGTTTCCATAACTAGCTAATTCATCTCCTCCAAGACCAGAAAGGATATATTTTATTCCTCTTTCTTTTACATCTTTTGCGATCAAGCATTCATAATTGTTCTCTGAAATTGCCAACCAGTTGCCCGCCTCACAAAAGAATTTATTCACTTCCTGTTGTTTTTTGGGATATTGTAATAAGTGGGATTTGAGGTTGGGGTAGAATTTTTGATATTTTTTTATGTATCCACTTTCATATTCGTCATTATTAGTTGGGGCATCCTTGTTGTGAGCAGAATAAGTGTGGATGTGTTGGTTTGAAAATTGACCCATAAAAGAAGCTATTGTTCCGCTATCTAAACCACCACTCAAATGAAGCGCAGCATCAGGAGCAAATTCATAGCACCGTCTTATGGCTTGTTTAATTAGGAAACCTAACTCTTCAGTAGCTTCTTCATAAGTTCCTTCAAATGGCTGATTTTTCAGGTCTAAAAATGACCAATATTGAATCAATGAAGTTTTTGTATTCGAGTACTCAAGATAATGGCCTGGCAGAATCCGCTTGATACCTTGGAAGGGAGTTAAATCAGATCTTCGTTCCGTAGAAAGTAACATTCCCGATCCCATATATCCATCTGAATCAAATTTTATTTTATCCAAGTAGGGGATAAGTTCATCTACTTTTTCTGAAACGTATGGAATTCCGTCTTTTATACAATAGAATAACGGAAACGAAGCAAATCTATCGACAATATGAAATTGATAATCTTTTTCTACATAGGAAAGGTAGAATCCCAATTTTTCGTTTTTGATAAAACTTAAATCACGCTTGGAAAGATGTTGAATTGTATTTTCGACATCTATTGCACCCCTATATTTAACTTTTGGCTGGTCATTTGATTTTTGTAAACCTTTTAAATTTTCCATTTTTTAGAGCCAAATTGGTGATTTTGATTTAGGCTACTTCTAGTGCCTTAATTTCCATAAGTTTAAATATGTCTTTTGTAAAATAGCTATCGACCTTGAAGGCTAAATGAACCATTTTAATTAATTCCTTTGAACCATCAAATGCTTGTAGAATAGGAAGTTTAGTCATCTCTAACTCATGGCTTCCAATTGAGGTTGATACCTTGACTAAATTATTTGGCATTAGTTCAATTTGTGTCTCGTTATTCCACTTCAAATTATTGGGAATAATATTCTCCTTAAACTGAGAAATTAAATCTTTAAATTCAGGAATAGTCGTTTCTATTTCTTCATCAATGATAGAAAGGTATTCAGCCTTCGTAAGACTTTTTATTACTTCATAGGATGCAATGTAAAACTCTTCCTCTTTTCCTGCCCAGCTACTCCAAATTTGACTGTATTTTTTTTCGTTAATGACCCTATTATTGTCATCTGCATTTAAGGATTCATCAGCTAAATTTTCTTTATTGAGCGCAACAGAGCAACCAAGTTTTGTGGCTGCGTATTGAGCCAAAACAGCTTCTGATTTATGAAGAAATTTGTCAAATTTATTCCAAAATTCTGTTCCAGATTTTCCTCCCACAGAAAAGCAAAAATGAGTTGAACAGCAATGTTCTCGATAAGCCCAAGTCGTACAATTGCCATCTTTACCATAAAAAGGACAACGAAGTTTTTCTTTCTCTTCTTGAGTCATACTGTTCACATCAGACCTCTTTTTCTTCTCTTTCTCAAATTTTTTATACCATACGGGTTTTCGAATACCATACGGACTGATTCCTACTTTTGCCTCGATAAGTTTTCGGGCAATATCTTGACCCTCTTTTAAACTATCTCTTGAATCCTGAAGTAATCCTCCCAATAAGTAGTTTGGTAATTCAGCATAGTAAACGCAGCACTTTGTATTCATATAGGTGCTCTTTGCTGACATTTGCAAAGTGCAATTATTGCAAGTAGCGATTCGCTCTTCCGGAATTTCATTTTCTATAAAATCTGGAAAGAAGGAGTGGTAGATGGTTGGTATCTTATTTTTTATCTGATGGAGCATTCTTTCAATTATAAAGGTTGAGATTTATGGGGTTTATGGCCAAATGGTTTCATTTTTGATTTAAACTTTCAAATTGCCTTGTAAATCTAAATAATTAAATTTTATCATCATTTCTTTATGGTTGTTTATTATTTTTTCTGCTTGTTCAGCCGTTAATTCATCTCGCCAACTACCAATTTTCCCTTTTCTGAAAAAACGTTCTGAATTTGGTAGTTTTTCGTTAAACCCTTGTTCATCTTCCATTTTTTGAAGTTTGCTGATTTTAGATCTATCAATGGCCTGTGTAATCAATTCTTGAGAACTTTTTAAATTTAGGTGCTTGACGATTTTTGAAAAGGTTTTTTGAGGACTCAACTTCAAATCTTCAAACCTTACAACCAACAATTTTTCGGAGGGAAATTTCAACCAACTCTTTACATGCCCACTCCATGAACCTAAATATTGATGCAGTTGATTCATTTGACTTTTATACGAATACCCTAAAAGAGCTTCCTCTGAGGCCAGATGTTTTATAGCCAAATCAAAATTTTCGAATCCAGAATGATGTGCAAAAGAAACACAAACATCTAAAGGGTTTCTGATTAAGTATATTGCTTTATAAGTCGCTTCCTTAGGTATTATCCATTCACCGACGTCATTTTGAGTCAATGCATCATGCGTTTTTACAAATTTATTTTCTGTAAGGCTTCGAGAATAATGCTTGTGAACTTTTGGTAAATAAAAATCGATTTCTCTCTGAGTCAAATCAGCAGAATCAACCCCTACGAGAGAATCGAAACCAATTCTTCCGGAGGAGCCCAAATCAGTCTCATTGAGTTCATTAATATTTATTGGTTCGCTTTTGTTTGAAAGAAGGTTGTTAAAAAAAATTCTAAGCCATGTGTTTCCTGATTTAGGATAAGAAGCCAACCAAATGATATTTCCATCGTGCTTTTTTTTGGTCATACTTCCATCGGGTTTAGACTCTTTAAGTCTTCTTTTATTGTTGAGAGAACCTCCGGTAAACAGAATTTTTCTGGACGGATGATACATTTTATTGGAGCCTTATTGGCAAGCATACTACAGTTCATAAAATGATAAGGGTGGGCTGCAGTATCTTCAATAAAATAGTGCCGATACGTCATATTTTTTAAAAGTAAAAATTTATCGGAATTGTCTAAATCGATTAGTTCCACTTGGTCCTTCTTGTGCTTCTGTAATCTATAAATTGCTTTGATTGGAATTGCCTTAGATTCGAAGTCTCCCATAATTGGGACGGCCCTTTTATTGAGCTTTGTTCTTACTTTTTTGTAATCTTTATAATCAACGTTTAAATTGTCCAAAGCATCTTCCCATAGTTTTGATTGAGGATACCCCGGAAGGGCATAAGGAACGCCTTCAATCATTTTTATGGGACAAATATCATCGGTCATCATTTTGAAACCTTCTAATCGAAGAGCATTTGCAGTGGTTGATTTTCCGGCACCCGAAATACCTGTAAAAATTACGGCTTTACCTTGGTGGACGATAGCACTTGCATGTAGTGCTAAAATCTTTTGTTGATGCAAAAGTGCGCCAAAACATGAACCCAACAGAAAAAGTCGAATATCTCGTAGGTCAGAATTGGGCTTAGGTGAAATGGTGATTTCTTTTCCATCCTTCACGTAGTATCGCGCAATTCCTTTTAACCCCAACAATAATTCGTTGTGTGTAATTTGAAAAGTAACCCCTTTATTCTTTGCACTGGAGAGTTCATTTGGTGTTTCACCAATTGAAATTTTGACATCAGGAGGAAGTGTCGTTTTGTCTTTAATCAATTCAGGAATTTCTAATTCAGAGTGAATACGGAGACCAAAAACATAGTATTTATAAGTCATTGGGGATTAATTTTAGAAAAAAGATTGTACAAAGGTGTATTCGTGTGCTACTTCACCGCCAATTATGCATTTGTCTTGGCATTTAACCAATGCATGAGCTTTTATTCCTTTTTTGTCAGAGTTTTTAACTCCCATTAAAATTACCGAAGGAATGTTTTTATCGTTAAGTATTTTTTTGACCGTCAAGGCCTTGTCATAACACTTACTTTTGAAAAGAACATATTTTGAAAGCATGCGTGTATAATGAGCGATTTTACTGGCGATTTTTTTCTCACTAAGACGTAAGGGTCTTTCAGTTATTTCATTCTTTATTGATACCCAGTTGATGATTTCTTTAAGCGGGTGTCGCTCTATATAATATTTAGAAACATGCAGCAAAAAATAAATTTTTACCATCATCTTATAATCCGAAAAAGAGGTTCTTTTTATTATTTGAATTAATCTCATTTATGAAATTAATATAAGAGCATCCTCTTTTAGCCTTTCCAAAAATGGTGCGATATCTTCATAACATTGCTCAGAAGAAATGTCGTATTCTTCAATTAACTTTCCGCAAAGATTATGGATTGTGGTTGGCTCTTTGATTAATTCCCAAATCCTACTTCCAACGGCATCTACTTTGAAGTATTTACCGCTTTCGACAGTAAGTAATACAATTTCATCTCCAATTTTTGAGTAAAGTAAGGAGGGGTCTAATTGAATGGTGGTATCTAACTCTAGGCTCTTCAAAGGCTCTATTTTTTTTGGTTTAGTGCAAAATTAACAGGAAAAACAATTTTAACAAATGTGCACGGCTACTAAATTATAGGTAATTTATATTAAGGGTCATTTAATTTGCCTGTTTTTCAAACATCGATTTATAAAGATTTGAGCTTTGTATTAATTCATCATGACTTCCCGAATCTTCAATTTTACCTTCCTTTAGGACAACTATCGTGTCCGCTATTTTCAAATTATAGAGCCGATGCGTGACTAAAATTAAAATCTTCCCCTTCGCCATTTCCTGAAATCGGTTGAAAATTTCAGCTTCGGCTAAAGGGTCAATGGCACTGCTCGGTTCGTCCAAAATAATGATATCAGCAGCTTTATAAAATGCCCTTGCGAGTGCTATTTTTTGCCATTGACCACCACTTAATTCTTGGCCATCGGCAAACCATCTGCCCAACATTTGGTCGTATTTGTTGGGAAATTTTTCGATAAAATCTGAGGCTCCTGAAAAATTTGCAGCCGATTCCGTACGACTAAATGATGCTTTGTTTTGAAAATCTCCGATTTGGATATTCTCTTTCACAGAAAACTGATAGGATGAAAAGTCTTGGTAAATTACTGTTATTTGCTTTCGTAGCTCCTTTAGACGGAATTCCTTTAAATTTGTTTTGTCCCAATAAATGTTACCCTCTGAAGGGTCATACAATCGACAGAGTAACTTAACCAGTGTGGTTTTTCCAGAACCATTTTCTCCAACAAGCGCAATGACTTTTCCTTTTTCTAATTTTAAATCAATGTTCTTTAATACATTCTTTTGGGTTCCTGGATAGGCAAAACTCACATTTTTTAACTCAAGACCTTCCTGTATTGGCTTAATGTTCTGGGGGGCTTCTGGTGTCGTAAGTAATGATTTGACCTTTAGTAGCTCAAATAAATGTGAAAGAAATAACCGATTATCATAAAGACCAACCAATGAGGATAAAGATTGCTGGATGGCAACCTGACCTCGCTGAAAGGCTTGAAAGAACATCACCAAATCTCCAATCGTTATACTTCCCTGAAAAGCTCGCCAGGCAATAAAGCAAAAGGAAGTTGTCATTGCTATTATCTCAGCACCTTTTGCAAAAACTCCTGCTTTGGCTCTCTGGTTGGCAATATTATACTTTTCAGTAAAAAGGGCTTTTCTGACCTCCCTAAACCGATTTAATAAACCTTCACCTAAATTGAAAATACGAACCTCTTTTGCATAATTATCTCCTGTGAGTACCATGTTTAAAAAAGATGCTTCTCGTTCTAATTCAGTTCGATTTTTTTCCCAAATAAACATTTCTTTGGAATAATACCACCGAACTCCTGCAATAGGTAAAGCAAAACAAACCAGAATAAGCGCGATACTCCAATGTAGAAAAATTAGTAACCCGGCAAGCGAGCCCAATAAAAGAATATTGCGAATAAGGTCTGTTAAATTTCTTAATATCTGTACTGGCCTAAAAAGTGCTTGGCGTTGGGCTTGATGAAAAGTGTTGAAAAATGCTGGATTTTCATAATAACTCATATCTACAGAAACGGCTTTGTCAATTATTACGGTTGACATGTAGTCACTCACCAATTGTTGTTGCGTTTCGGTAATGAGCTGCTGATAATTTTGCACGATTGCACCCAACAATTGCACTGCTCCAAAAATTAGAATGTATTGTAAGATAGTTTCAAAATCTCCACTTTGTTTTAGTTCAGCTATGGAGTCAACAATTAATTTTGTCAAGTATAGCAGTGCCAAGGGTAGCAATGCTTGTACAAGTTGTGAAACAAGAAGTAGAATCGTCCATTTTTTACTACTTTTCCAAACAAATAGTAAGGCTTGTTTTATGTAACTTGCGCTTTTCAATCCAGTTTAAAATTTTGCGCAAGGTAAATATATAATTGAAATAAATTTTATTTGTCCCGGGTAGCTTCTATACAGGACAAAGCATAATTTTACTAAACTTCGCCCTAAATTTAAGGCTCGATTTTAAAAGACGGGTCTCTGAAGTTACTTTAAAATCAACTTCAGTAAACCTCCAGTTCTACTTTTGTCCTTGTAAAAATCATGGAGTACATTACGAATGTTCTAAACCTGTTTTTTGATACAAACTCTACAAAACCAAATGGAATTTGAGGCTTTAATTCAATTGTGCCGATTGGCAATTTTCGATAAATCTGAAAAAGATTTTTTCAACGATCTAAATGAGTTGGATGCGGACAAATTTCGTGAACTCGCCTATCGTCATAAGGTAGCTCAATTAGCATATATTGGTCTATCCCATTTGAAAAATAGTGATGTAATATTCGCAGCACCTTTTATTGAAAACTTAAAAAGCAATGCCTTATTAAAAACCATTTCCAACCTTCAACAAACAAAAGAATTGACCCGCATTTTGAATCTTTTTTCTGAAAAGGGAATTGTTGCCATTCCATACAAAGGAGTTGTTTTGGCAAAGGAAGCCTATAAAAATATAGGCGCAAGAGCATTTTCTGATATTGACTTGATGGTGGAGATGTCAGATTTAAATCCAATCAAAGACATTCTTATTGACCAAGGGTATATTCACAAAAATGAAATGTCTCCATTGTTGATGCAACATTTTTTGAGAGAAAATTGTGAGTTTAACTTTGAATTTTTCCAAGGTGGTAAACGGCTCTACCACATCGAACCGCATTGGCGGATTGGTCAGAAAATGTTGCAGCTAAATATTGATTTGCCAGATCTCAAACAATTCATTACCCAAAAAAGACTTTTTACGTCTGAAATAGATGTTTTTACACCAGAAGGCATGTTGTTAACCACTTGTCTTCATCATTTTGGAAAAGAACAATGGTTGAAATTGAAACATGTTTGTGATGTGGCTGCAATTCTAAATAGATTTGAGAATGAGATTGACTGGCCGAGTTTAATTTCTTTGAGTGAGAATTTGAAAGTTTCCAATTTATTATTTTTAGGAATGGGGATAGCTAAGTACACATTCAAAATGAATCTACCTCCTATAGTGTTAGAAAAACTTGAGCAAAGAGATTTAAATTCTTTAATTGAGGAACAATTTTTAATAATTAAAGAGGAAAAATATCAAAACAACCAAGATTCAGTTATCTCACGCATGAAATTTCATCTAAAGTTAAGGAAGAGTTGGGACACAAAATTTAAAATATTATACTTTCATGCGCTTCAAATTATTAGACCAAATGTTGAAGATTTCAAAGGAGAGGAAATTAGTCGATGGCAATATTTTCTTTTATTCTTTAAGAAGCCGTTCAGATTGATGAATAGTTATTTTGGTAAAAATTAAAATGGGTCAGCGTCAAAAAAGGTGAACAATCGGTAATGCCTTAAAAGTCTAAACAAATCTTTTAGCCCTCCATATTGTAAATTGTCACAATTTTTGTAATCATAAAACTGTTCGCTTAGTAGTGGTGCTTTAAATGCGATTTCATAAAAGGTGCCAATGCTATAAAATTGATACTTACAAGAAAAAACGAGCATCGCTCGCATTCCTCTCCAAAAGCTTCACAGATAAGTAAATATACATTTCAAACTTCCTGAATAAGTTAAAGTTGGGAAAGATGTATAACCTTTTTGAAGACGTCACGTCTAAAAAGAAACTTGAGAAAACACCTTTCTATTTTAATATCCACAAAAAGAATTAAGTCTTATTTTCATTTCTAAAACGAAATTCACTTTAAGGTTTTAAACAAGTTTTAAGCAGACACATTTGTCTGTATGACCTGCTTTTTCTCATTGAGAAAGTGATGATTACAAACCGAAAACTTTGAATTAAAAGTTTTCAAAAATTCCATGGACATGAAAAATTTATTGATTTTTCTGACACTGTCTTTAACCTTAAATTTGAATGCTCAAATTAAAGAGCAATTCCAGGCCGAAAGTGCTTCCAATACGACAATTGTAATAAAGGAGAATCGGGCCAGTGATGAAGAAATTTTGGCTCAGAACTTTAACCTTGATGATTATAGAGTTGGAGATGTGATTCGTATAACTACTTCTACTGAGGAGCGCGCGCCAAGAGTGGCTGAAAAGCGAGAAAGAACTGCTACACGAGTCAAAAGAAAAAAGAAAAAATCATTTAAACTTTTCAGCCGTCCATTGAGAGGCAATCGAAAGTTTAAAAAATCTAATTTTAGAAGTTGTTATAGGTTCTAAAATTATTGACCTGAAAAGAGCATAGGGCTGTCAACAATCGTTGATGGCTCTTTTTTGTTTAATTCAGTTTTCAAAAACCAAAGAATCTTTTTCTCTATCCAGTAAAATTCTTTTCCATACTCTACAAATCCGACATGCCCTCCATATTTAGTAGCACCAAACCAAACATTTGCATGCTCTTTTAATAGTTCATACGGATAACATTCTTTCGGCAGAAAAGGGTCATCTAATGCATTGATTATCAATGTATCATGCTTTATTTTGCTGAGGAATTGAATGCTTTTACATTGCTCATAATAGTCTGCTGCATCTTTGAAACCATGATAGGGGGCCGTATAGAAATTATCAAAATCATATAGCGTTTTGACTTTGCTGATATTCTTTAAGGATAGCTCAGGGTTGATTTTGTTTTTGGCTTTTATTTTTTGGACTAAATGATCACGAAAGTTTTTATCGTATTGCCAGTTGTACCATTTTCCTATTTGAATTGAAGCTTTTTCCAGATCAAGAGGCACTGAAATTGCCACTGCTTTATTTATTTTTTCGTTTACTTTACCAGTGTTTTCTCCCAAATATTTTAGGGTTAAATTTCCTCCCAAGCTAAATCCCACCAAATCAATTTGCTGATATTCCTTTTCCAAAAAATTAATAGCCGTATGAAGATCATAAGTTGCTCCGCTATGATACATGGTCGGTTGCAGATTCATTTCTCCACTACAGCCTCGATAGTTTATGGCAGCTACATCGTATCCATTTTGAGAAAGGAGTTTTGAAAGTGCAAGAATGTATTGAGAATTGGAGCTTCCTTCTAATCCATGACAAAGCAAGACGATTTTTTTACTCCCTGATTTTAGAAAATCAAGGTCTAAAAAATCATTATCAGGTGTACTAATTCTAACTCTATCATACCCAGGATGCTTTTGCTTCCTCATATAAACTGGATAGATAGTGCTCAGATGTCCGTTGCGAAAAGGGAGCGCAGGCCTGTAGTCGTCAAGGTTTAATATTGGCATTTATTCAATAGTTACACGTCCTTTACCTGTTGGAATACCCAAAATACGTTCCTCTGCATTGGATACTTCCACCTTGACTGGGTCGCTGGTCACTCTTACATCAGAATAAGAACCTGATTCTCCAATAGTCGTAAAGCAAACATCATAGATGGGTGAGCCATCTGCTACGCTAATGCCTTTGATATTTGGGTCATACCAAGAAACTCCATAAGAACCACTATCTGAGTAGGTTAGTCCAAAACTGCCTTTTGACATGCTTTTTAGTTTGAAATTTGAAACACCTTCCAGTTTTAAAACTTTAGTGTCCCAGCTGACGCTGTGCTGCAAAGAAACGATTTTATCAAAATCTTTGACGGTTACAGTCATACAAGCTTGCTCTCCTTTTTTTACCGTCATTTCAGGAAAAACCATGGAGAGGGAAGTCTTAACGGTTGGTTTATACGTCTTTTGAGTCGTGCTGGCCTGAGACGTTTGTGGATTGGAGGAATTATTCTCCCCACCACATGACCAGAGAACAGTAATTAATAAAATTAAATAGGAGACCTTCATATTAGAATTTTTTGGCAAAAATAGACGGAGGAACATAGTATTCCAATATTTATTGATAGAGAAGTTGTTTAAAAACTCATTGATTGGCTACAAGCGGCACATTTTATCCTGAATTACGTTAAAAATCCTCTTCAATGCTAAGGCATCGACCGTGGTATTCGTCTGATTCAGAAAAAAAATTATCACTTTCGTGAAATCATAAACTCTTAAGTAAGCAGTTGCTCTGTACAGGACAAAAGTAGAATCGGAGGTTTACTAAACTTAATTTTAAGGTAACCTTCGGTATCAATCCTTTAAAATCGAACCTTTAATTTAAGGCGAAGTTTAGTAAACCTATGTTTTGTCCTGTACTTAGAAGCAGTTGGACAAAATGAATTGTAGAATTGGCTGTAAAATAGCTCAATACCCACTCGCTTGCCCATCTTTTCTCGATTCTGATGCGCCGTAATACACCCCATTTTTCTCATCCCACATTATGGCCTGATAGCCCCCATAAATGCCTTTGCTGTATCGTATTCTATGACGTTTATCCATTAATCCTCTGATGGTTTCGTAATCGAAACCAGACTCCAGACTTAGCCAGCCGCCGTCGCTCATTTGTTCACCAGTAGGTTGTGAAGAGCCACCATGCGAAATTCGTGGGGCATCTCCTGCTTCTTGCAAATTCATACCAAAATCAATGAGATTGATGACCATCTGAGCATGACCTTGAGGTTGCATGGCACCACCCATCAGTCCAAAACTCACCCAAGGTTTTCCATCTTTGGTGATGAAGGCAGGGATAATGGTATGGAAAGGGCGCTTGCCTGGTTCATAGACATTGAAGTGCCCTTCTTCAAGTGTAAATAGTTCTCCTCTGTCTTGCAAAACGAACCCGAGTTTGGGTGGCGTAATGCCGCTGCCCATACCACGAAAGTTGGATTGAATGAAAGAAACCATGTTACCATCTTTATCAGCTGTAGTGAGGTAGATGGTTTCGCCATGTTCAAGATTGCCGGGGTCATATCTTCGGGCAGCTCGGTTTTCATCAATCAACGCACGGCGTTTTTTTGCATATTCTTTTGAGATGAGTTTCGATACTGGAATTTTATTAAAAGCAGGATCCGCGTAATATTTGGCTCTATCCTCGAAGGCCAATTTTTTAGCTTCTGTAAAAAGATGCACATATTCAGGCGAGTCAAATCCATATTTTTTCAAATCAAAAGCTTCTAAAATATTTAAAATTTGAAGCGCTGCTATACCTTGTCCGTTGGGTGGCAACTCCCAAACATCATAGCCTCGATAGTTGGTAGAGACGGGTTCTACCCACTCGGAGGTATGTGAGGCCAAATCTTCTTCACTAAGAAATCCGCCTTCCTTTTGTACATGTTCGGCAATGGTTTTTGCAATTTTTCCTTTATAAAATGCATCCGATCCACCTTTCGCAATTTCTTCATAAGTGTTGGCTAAATAGGGATTTTTGAAAATTTCTCCTTTTGCTGGCATTTTGCCGGAAGGCATATAAGTGTCTGCAAAATTTGGATACTTGGACAAAAATGGGCCACTTCTTCCCATGTAATAAGCAATCAATTCAGATACTGGAAAACCCTCACGTGCATATTGAATGGCAGGTTGCAAAATGGATTTCATCGGCATTTTACCAAATCGATCATGCAAGTCAAACCAACCTTTTACTGTGCCGGGCACTGAAATTGGTAGCGCACCGTGTGAAGGAATTTTTTCATAATTGTTTTCCACAAACCACGCTCTGGTTAGAGATTTTGGAGAGCGACCCGACCCGTTGAGTCCATACAATTTTTGAGTTTTGGCATCCCAAACTATTGCAAAAATATCTCCTCCGACTCCACAACCTGTTGGTTCCATCAGTCCAAGGCAAGCGTTGCAAGCAATGGCTGCATCAATTGCATTTCCACCTTTTTTTAATACATCAATACCCACTTGTGTACAGAGTGGCTGGGAGGTGGCGATCATTCCATTTTTTGCAATGACCTCTGAGCGCGTGGCAAAGTTTCGACCTGTTATTCGATCTTGACAAAATATGGATAGGCTGATAGATATGGAGAAAAGTAGAATAAAGTATTTTTTCATGGTAGAGTCAAATTTCGCGAACTAAGTGTTTGGACAAAATTAGTTTTAATTTAAAACGGCTTTTTTTTCTGATATTTCTCGTTATGGAATAAGCGCACATAGCGCGGCTGTGAACTGATTCTTTAAGCATGACTATAGAAAAAGTAGGCTCATTGTATTCTATTCTTTAACCCAATTCTGACCAAGCATTTTCTTCAAAATCAAGTATAGTAAAACTCCCGTTATACTTTTGTCCTTTTCAGGGATTAAATATAAAAAACAATAAATTTTTCGACAAAAGAGGTTTTTTGCCTTTTTTTTAAGGAAAGGTAAGCTACAACAGACCAAGGAGTGTAGTGTATAAAAAAAAATCGTAAAAATTGGGGATTGGTCGTGCCATGTGGTGAGGTGAAATCGGGAACGAGTTTAACCAAAATTCTCTTCAACTTCATTCAAAAAAGTAAAAGAAAAGTAAGGAAAACAATATTAGAATGAGCAGGCCTGCAATTATTTTGAAAATAAGGAGACGATTAACCGTTTTTTTCATTTATGAACTTTTTTATTTTTAATTATGAATAAATAAATCCAATGGTCAGGTCGAAGTGAAAAATTTATTGACCGATTGGGTTTACGCTACCAAGCATTTCAGAATGAACTCTGATGTGTTCAAGGGTCTTTTTTTTGCCAGAAAATTTCAGACCAAATTTTGTGAATACCGCTTTGGTTATAGATACCCAACTTGAGGTTGCTTTTTGAACCTTTCCAAATAAGTGAGAGAATAGATAATTTTTTCGCGTAAACCTTCGTTTTCCATCGGTTTGATGGAACTCAATTTATTATAGAAGGTGTTTAAAAACTTATTGATTGGCTACAAGCGGCAAATTTAATCCTGAATTACGTTAAAAATACTCGTTGATGCTAAGGGATCAACTGTGGTTTTTGCCTTATTCAGAACAAAATTTTCTCACTTTCGCGAAATCATGAGATCTTAAACAACTTCATTATTTGTTATTCTAAAAAGAACCAAATTGAAAAAAAACATGAGCAAACAACTGATTCAAAAAAGAAAGTTTACGAAAAAAATATTCAAGTTAAAAAAGGATGAAATCAAAGTTTACGAATCGGATCTGAGCGAAGACAGAGAATACTCTGTTGATTATTTGCAATTGGGGGTGAAAACTTTTCGCAACAATGCGCGAGATATAAATTGGCAACTTGTCATGTTTAGTGTTTTTTTATCTCAATTTGGAATGTTAATTTATGCAATCAGAGTAGAATGGACTTTGCTTTATTTGTTGGCATTTTCAATCATTGGAGCCATTGCTTTGGGGCTGTTCATTGAATCAAAAATGGGTTCAAAGAAAAGAACGATTTTGCTCAGTGGCGGGAAGGTTGACCTTGAATTTTTTCAGAATAAACCCACGCCGTTAGAAGCCGAAGATTTTATTGATGAGACTATTTCGAGAATTAAAAAAGCTTATCGAGCAGAGTATCTGAAATGGGAAAAATCGGATACCATTGAATACAAAAAAGAAAGAATTGAATGGTTGAAAAAGATGCGAATCATTTCGGAGGAAGAGATGAATGAATTGATCCATGATGTGGAAACGAAGACTTTCAAGCCCATTGGTTTTATGAAAAATCGATCATCTCATTAAAGTAACATCACCAATTTCTGGGGTTGTACGAGTTCCAATTGAATTGGAATAAATAATTCGATAAATATATACACCTGGTGGGGCGGCTTCTCCTTTGTAGGTGCCGTCCCATCCGTTTTCAGGGCGCTCATTATTATAGACTAATTGTCCCCAACGATTGAAAACTTGAAATTCTTCTATCGTGATTTCTGATTCTGTTATCACATTAAAGAAGTCGTTTCGTCCATCGCGATTTGGTGAAAATATATTGGGGATATTAACGATTTCGCATGGAATAACTTTAACTCTGACCGTAGTATCGCATCCAGTTTCATTGGGAAGTACAACAGAAAAAACTCCAGTGTCTGAGGCCATGGTGCCGTCGGAGAGTTCAACGAAAGATTCGCAAAGTTCAATGGACTCGTTTATTAGAAAAGGACTACCAGCCAAATTGCAAGCATAGGCAAAAATATTAAGTGCCAATTTATCATTGTCATTTTCAATTTGATTGCCTTCTGAGATTTTGCCTGCCCCATCGCTACAAAAAATACCAATATCACTCAACATTAAATCATTGGTTGCTAAATCAAGCAGAATGGAAGGTTTTCCTGAGTTGTCAATGGCTAAAATTTGTCCATTCGCTTGCTCTGTAAAGACCCCATTAAAACCGCCATCCAATTCAAAGTTGTCAAGCAATCCGAATGGCCCGTTAAAAAAATCGTTTTGAGAACTCGAAACGGCTCGGCTTGGATTTTGAATAACTCCTCTTACTTCATATCCCCAATAGCTCGTTTCGCCTTGAGCGGCAATGACCAAATGATCATCACAGCGCGTGGACCATTCATAGACCTCATCAAGTATTGTTTTTGGGAAAAAGGTTTTGTCATGTTCTAAGTTTTCATTAGCTGGATTCAAAGGTAAGGCAGGAAGAAAAATTATATCACATTTCAAATCGTCAAGTTCAAGTTGATTAAAATTTTTTCCTAATTTTTCTAACTGAACGGTACAATTCGCTATACCGTTTGCTCCAAAAAAGGCAGAATTTTCGAGCTTTAATTTTAAGGCATTTTTCATGTAAAGTCCATCAAGACTATACCTTGTGCAATTATCATTGGGGTTTTGACAATAATCACTGGAGGAGAGATAGCATAGCGTAGTGATATCGTCCTGCTCACAACAATTTTGGCCTTTCAAAAATATCGAAAAGTAAATAAATGATAGAAGCAAAACCAGTCGAGGATGTGATATCATGAGTAGTTTCAAACAGTTCAGAGAGGTCTTCTGTCCAATAAAAATCTTTTACGCGAAGATAAGGTTTGTTGTTCATTGAAACTGAAATTTAACGCACCTTGGTAGCAAATTCGACTATTGGCTTTTTTCAATTCGGACAACCTCCTCCAAACTTAGCTCATGAAACTTGATGTTATACTTTCCAAGTTTCAATCGAATCTCTCTATTCAATGGTTTTGAAAAACCTTTTAAATCAAAATCAAGATCAGCATGTTTTTCAATAAATGATTCGAGTTTTTCCTCAATTACGCATTCTATATGTTCCCAACCTTCTGTGTATTGGCGGCCTGGTTTTGGAGAGGGTAATTCAAGCAATGGAATTTCCCAATGTTGAAATTTTATTGGTTGTTTTAGTTTGAAAACAGAAATGTTTCTGCCATTTATTTTGGACTCAGTTAAGAGTATATTTTCTTTTTCTAATTTATTTTTTAACTGCAAATAGCGCTCATCGGTAGCTACTCGATAACAAATATGATCAATGAGTAAGTCATTGATAATCAACTTTTTAGCTACTAAGTTCTCGAAAATTTCTTTAAGAAAATTTTCTGGTTTAGAAAGTTTCTTCATTCTGAATTGGAGTATTATTATTGTATCTATCCATATTGCGAATCAGGGATTGAATTTTTCCATTGTGGCGCGTCTCGACCTCAACCTTTGCTATTTGATATTGTCGTCGCCACGTGCCCGATGGTCTATTTTTTTTCGGAAATCTCTACCAATTTTATGGTCGCTACGTGCCAAAAAATATTAAACGCTCAATTTCTAAATTTTTTTTTGCAACTCCTGATTCGCATTTATTGTTATTCACAAAGTACGGGACAAAAAAACAGGTTTACTAAATTTCGTCCTAAATTCAAGGTTCGATTTTAAAAGACACATATCGTTCTTTTTTGTTCTGCAAAGAGCGTTATTCAGACTTTTAGTTTTCGAGCAAGTTTAATCTCTAAAATTTAAGAAATGTCCAAAGTATTTTGGCTCCTTTTGTTTACTTGTTCAATTAATGATGTAATGGCGCAATCAGATTTTTTAGACCAGTACCAGTGGAAAAATCGTTTGGTCTTAATTATAAATGGAGCGGGCACCGCGGCTATTTTCAATAGCCAAATGAAAGAATTTGATGGAATGGATATCGAATTTAAGGATAGAAAACTAATTGTCTTTCAGATTCAAGAGAACCAATTTAGAGAAGTAAGTCAGCCAGCTGGGAAATGGATGAATCGTAAAAAGTTGTTCAAAAAGTACAATCGCGAAAATCAAGATTTTCAAGTTATTGTAATTGGTTTGGATGGAGGGGTGAAACTCCGACAAGATGAAGTTTTATCTAAACGAGATTTGTTTGACTTGATAGATACTATGCCGATGCGTCGTGCAGAAATGAGGAGGAAGCATTGAGAGATAATTTTGGATAAAGCCGTAATTTGCCCCCATGCAAAAATCAACATTCGAAATCACAAAAATGGATTGCCCTTCAGAGGAGAATCTAATCCGAATGAAGTTGGATGGGGTGACAGATATTAAAAACTTAGACTTTGATATTGCTAATCGAAAACTGGCGATCTATCACACCGGTGCATCTGAGCCTATTGCGCAATTACTTGATGAATTGAATTTGGGTAGTCAATTGTTAAATTCTGAACAATCTGATAAAGTTGAATTCGCAGAAGATACCAATCAAAAGAAATTACTCTGGACAGTTTTGGCCATCAATTTCGCTTTTTTTATAATCGAAATGACAACGGGTCTAATTTCAAAATCAATGGGATTGGTGGCAGATAGTTTGGATATGTTGGCGGATTCCTTTGTGTATGGCATTAGTCTTTTTGCGGTAGGCGGCACGATGGCACGAAAGAAAAGCATTGCTAAACTGGCTGGCTATTTTCAAATCACATTGGCCATTATCGGATTTGTGGAAGTGTTGAGACGATTTTTTGGAGCGGCACAATTGCCTGATTTTACAACCATGATTGTCGTCTCCATTTTTGCTTTACTTGCAAATGGTATTTGTCTTTATCTTTTACAAAAATCAAAATCTAAAGAAGAAGCGCACATGAAAGCCAGTATGATTTTTACGTCCAATGATGTGATTATCAATCTGGGAGTCATCATTGCTGGGCTGTTGGTCAATTGGTTGGACTCCAACCAACCGGATTTGATTATCGGAACAATTGTTTTTGTTTTGGTGGTTCAGGGTGCAATTCGGATTTTGAAATTGGGGAAGTGAAGATTACATCTAATTTGAATAAATTGTGGCGAAGCCCAAAAACTACGCCTCTTATTTTTTAAAGTAAATTCATTAAAAGGAATAGGTTTTTGTACAATGAAGTTGTTTAAAAATAGCTTTCAAGCCGCAAATTCGAATCTAAAGAACCTGATTTTGTAAAATAACTTAGCCATAGCGATGCTATGCCCAATTTATTTTACTTCATCAGAACCCTTATCTTCAAATTTTCGCTTCTGAACTCCATTCTTAAACAACTTCAATAAAAAAATGCGCTGATGGAAACTTCATCAGCGCATTTTATTTTTTTAGCTTTACTTAACAAATTGTAATTTTTTTAATAACGATTTAGTAGTACAATGTTTTTAGAAACAGCTTGTCCGTTTTGAATCACCGTTAAAGAAACGGTACCTGGTGCAGCACTGTTTTTTAATTGAATTTGATTTCTGTAAAAGCCATCAAAGTTTTTCAACTCTTCTTGCAAAACAACTTTTCCAGTCACATCTGTCACCATAAAAGTAGTGGGCACTGCTGCTCCTTCAAAAGAAATATTTACTTCTCCGAAAGTAGGATTAGGATATGCCTCGAAAGATTGATAGTTCAATTCAGATGAATTGGTGATTTCTGGAGCAGGTGTTAAGATTGGTGCATTATCTACACACGGTGTGAATTGCCCTCTTACCTTTCTTTTCTTTCCAGTTCTCAAAATCGTCAATCTAAAATAATCTCCCGCTTGATTTTGGTCGCGTTCCATTGTCAAGTCGCATGGGTTATTTATTTCTTCGCCATCTAAAGCAAGAATGACATCTCCTACGCGCAAATCCATTTTTGAAGCAGGTGAATCATCGATAATACGATCAACTTTTACGCCGCCATTTTTTTCAGACTTGGTCGCTACACCAATAAAAACCTGACAAGGATCTAAATCTTCAAATGAAAATTGATGATTATCCTTAACCGTAATTTTTACTGTTGATGCCTGAGTTTGTTCTGATTGAGCCAAAAGAGAATCGCTTAAAGGAAGAGAAGTTAGTAGCGCAATACATAGTTTGAATGAAAGCTTTTTCATAATTTTTTTTAGAAAATTTGTTGTGATTAATTTGAATTATCAAGCACTTCAGGTGTTTAGTATTTTTGCTGCCAAAATGATGCGACAACTGATTAAAGGCCAGTTTTAACTCATTTTTTAACAAAAAAATATTCTTTATATATGTCACAAATTGCCAATTGTTAGGATGGATTGACAGTTATCCCAATAGTTTGTTTTGGGCATGTCTGATGTGGTGTGCTGTCCTAGTGGGACTTGTTGGATTTTTGCATGCCTATTACAGAATACGAAAAAAGGCAAAGGAATTGAAAGAGTAATTCAATAAATATTGGATTTATTGGGATACTGATGTAACGGATTAAACGGATAGCCACGGATTTTGAAAATTATATGATCCGTTAAAATCAATATCATCCGTTCGATCCGTGTCCTATTGAGGTATATGTGAATCTTATTTGTTCATCATTAATAATCCTTCTTCTGCCTTGCCAAGTCTCTCTTCTGATCTTTCTCTTTGATGGTGTTCCGCTTATCATGCGATTTTTTACCAGTGGCGAGGGCGATTTCGAGTTTGGCGAAACCGCGGTCGTTGACATATAGTTTGTATGGAACAATCGTGTTTCCTTTTTCTTTGACCTTTTTTAGAAGTTTCCTTAGCTCAATTTTTTTTAATAGCAAACGTCGGTCGCGGCGAGTTTCGTGGTTGTTGATATTGCCATGAGAGTATTCAGCGATGTATAGGCTTTTCACATACAAATTGCCATCCTTAAACGTGCAGTAGGCATCACGTAAGTTCACATTGCCTTCGCGGATGCTTTTGATTTCGGTTCCCACCAATTTGATACCTGCCTCAAATACGGTATTGAAGAAGTACTCAAAAGCTGCCTTCCGATTAACGATTTCTATCTTTTTTTTGTCTTTTGCCATAACGTTGTAAAAGGTACACGGTTAAGGGTAAACGGTTTGCGGTGATATTATACTCAATTGAAAGGCAAAAGTGCCAATAATAGTTTCTAAAAATTAGATTTTTAATGAATTTAAAATTTTTAGAAATGAAGTCTAAAATTCCAAAGTCAAAAAGTCTAAATTCTCTTAAAACGCATACATCACTCCAATCATAAAATGGCCTTCCGTATCAATTAAATTTTGAGCATCATTTACAAAAGTAGGTTGATTA
>CALDSS010000009.1 GCA_937924495.1 uncultured Saprospiraceae bacterium | reverse complement strand
GTCAAAACTAAAATTCAACTTCAAGAAGAGAATCTTTCAGCAATAGATGACAACTTCCAAGAGTACCTAAAAAAGTGGGAGCAAAGAAAATTTATTAGCCAACCGATGTTAAAAAGAAAATGGCATAATAAACTAAAACTTTTAGAGACGAATATTGGGAGTTGTTATGCCCCGTTTGGACTCCAATATTTGGTTTTAGAAAGAGGCACTGAACGATTTAGAATTGACTCAACAGGAAGATTATCAAAAGATCAAGGACATTGGGGAGAACATTTTTCACATCCGAATTTCAAGCTATTTAAAAGTTCAAAAGGAATTGGAATTAAAAATCAAAAAGGTGAAATAATCTATCCAGCCGAACTAACTAGTATTTATTCTCTTAATTCCAAATGGATAAAAGTAGTTAAAGGTGAAACTGAAGGTTTATTAAGCTTTAAAGGAGAAGAAATATTACCACGAATTTATAGTTACCTATCCCTTCATCCGTATAAAAAATCTTCCGAAAGCTATCATTTAAAAACAGGGCCAATCTTAGGGCAAGAGAACGAAAATTATAGAAGTTTTCACCTGAAAACCCAAAAATTCATTCCTGATTCAATCAAACTACTTTATAGTGTTGAAAAATATTTTTACGCAGGAATGGCTAAAAACGGAGATAATACGATAAACCTTTATGATAGCAACAATAACGTTGCATTGAAAAACATCTCATATGACTTCACAAAGGTTTTCAACAAAAAAAATGAGAATTTTTATAAGTTAACACTAAGTAATCAAGAACAAGTTCTTGTCTCATTTCAAAAAAATAAATTTCGAGAAATCTTTCGCGCGAATAGTATTTATTTGATGAAGGAAAAAGAACTTATTATAATTGAAAATAAAGAAAATGAAATTGAGGTTTTCAATTATGAAGGAAAGAGAAAAAAGAGATATCCAAATTTTAAATTAATCAATTGTGATAAAAGTAGTTGTGTTTTTAAAGACCAAGGAGAGGTCTTTTATTTTTTTAAAGGAAAGAAAAAACTTAAAAAAGTAACTGGCTATGATGAGTTATATTCAGATGGTTTTCACTTTACAGGAAGAAGAAATGGTGATTTTTTCTGGCTTGACGCAAAAGGCAATGAGTTATTTAAATTCAATGGTGAACGCTCTCTAAGCTCAAACCTTTTTCTATCCCGAGGAGATAGTGAAAATTATATTTATATTTTAAATTCTTCAGGGGAAAGAATCTCTGATATTTATGATAAAATTGAATGGGATGAGTTTTATTTTCCTTTGATAATTAAAAAAGGGGGGAAATATGGGCTTTACCATCCAGATGAAAATTTTAATCACCCAGTTAAATTTGAAAGAATTTTAAGAGAAGTAAATTTTCTCGCCTCAGATGTTTTTAATCCTAATTACTGGCTACTCCAAAAGAGCAAAAGCGAAAAAGGTTTGTTTCATAAAAAATATGGAGTTCTAATTCCTCCCGAATTTGGCACAATCAAAGTAACCAAAAACAACCTTATTCTTGTTGGACAAGGCAATCACTATGCAATTTTAAAATTGGTAGAATGAATAAACCAGCCACCATTATTTTCATCAAAAACCCTGAATTGGGAAAAGCCAAAACTCGGCTTGCTGCCACTGTGGGAGATGAACGCGCCTTGGCGATTTATAAAGAATTGCTACGCCATACTCGTGAGACCGTTTTACAGATAGAAAACTGCGAAAAATATTTATTCTACTCCAGCTTTATTGACAAGCAAGACGACTGGCCGAATGACTTTTTTCATAAAAAACTACAACCAACGGGTGATTTGGGAACTCGAATCAAAACGGCTTTTAAGGAGGTTTTTGAAACCAATCAACCTGTTTTGATTGTTGGGAGTGATTGTGCTTCGCTTACTTCAGAAATTTTGGCGAAAGCCATAAATGACCTGAAAGAAAATGATTTCGTTATTGGCCCAGCTGAGGATGGAGGTTATTATTTGATTGGAATGAATAATTTTCAGCCTTCTGTTTTTGAAGATATTGCATGGAGCACGGAGCAAGTGCTTCCGCAAACAATTGATGAAATTCAGAATCTTGGAAAGACCTTCGGCTTGTTAACTACGCTTTCCGATATTGATTATGAGGAGGATTGGGAAAAGTGGGGATGGGAGTTTTAGGGTGGAGGACGAAGGACGGCCGCTTCGCTGACGAAGGACGGCCACTTCGTTGACGGATTACGAATCACGAATTACCATCCTACGTTTTGCGGCGCTCCCAATAATTTTGTTCTTCTATTTCTTCTAACAAAGCCATATAATTAGCATATCGTAGGTCGCTGATTTCTTCGTTTTCGATGGCTTCTTTTACAGCGCAATGTGGCTCATTTCGATGGAGGCAGCTTCCGCCAAATTTGCAATCTTCAGAGGCTTCAAAAAACTCTCTGAAGTTGTGCGCCAAATCCATTGGCGATAAAAAATTGAATGAAAGGGTTTTGATACCAGGTGTATCAATGATGTGTCCACCAAAGTCCAACTCGAACATTTCTGCAAAAGTCGTGGTATGTTGTCCTTTCCCAGAAAAGTCAGAAAGAATGGTCGTTTTTAAACCTAAATCAGGCAGTAGTGAATTGACCAAAGAAGACTTCCCAACGCCTGACTGACCACTCACTAGCGTATTTTTATCTTTCAAAAAAGCTTTCAATTCATCTAATCCCAGTTTTTGCTCAGCAGAAACAAGCATGACTTGGTAGCCGATTTTTTCATACAATTCTTTCAAGTATAAATAAATCGGCATCTCATCATCTCCATACAAATCGGACTTATTGAAAACAATAGTCGTTGGAATATTGAACGGCTCGGTCATCACCAAAAAACGGTCGATAAAGCCCTGCTTGAGCATGGGTTCGATGACCGTGACAATGACCATTGCTTGATCTACATTGCTGGCCAAGAGATGTATTTCGTGCTTTTTTCGAGGCGATTGACGAGCAACGTAGTTGTTACGCTTTTCGATACTTTTGATAAGGCCAGTTCCTTCTTCGCCTTCCTCAATTATCAATTTCACCTTATCACCTACTGCCACGGGGTTGGTGGTTCGCAATCCTTTGATTTTGAATTTACCGATGATGCGAGAAGGAACAACTTTACCATCGTCCAATTTGACATCATACCAGCTACCCGTCGATTTTATAACTAATCCATTCAGCATGTAAGTAATACGAATCTTTTAGGAAAAGAGTTCGCAAACTTAATCATTCAATACCCATTGCGTGCCGTTATTGTCAATAAAACTGACGATGCCGAATTCTTTGTTGTAGAAAATTTTTAGGGCATCGGGATTAGAAGGTAGAATGATATTGGTATCACTTGAAGTATAAACCTCTTCAAAGGTTTTATCCAAAATATCAATTTCGGGAAAAAATTCTTGCAAAAAGCTATTATCAAAATCAGGTATAATATTAAAATGATTGATAAACTGAGTTGATTGGATAGAAGAAACTATGGAATAAGCCTCAATCACCACATTGGAAACGATTTTTCTATTTTCTTCAACATTAAGGTTATTTCGTATTCCCAAGTTAATAGTCATGGATGCAATCGGGACTCTTATCTCAACACTTGCCCGTTCTGTTTTAACGCAATACACACTCAAACGCTCACCAGCACAAGTATCAACACCGATATTTTGGCGCATTTTCATGTATCTTTTTTCCGCGATTTCCAGATAAGTTTCATTACCGTCTTCGTCATGGAAAAATATTCTATCAAAGTCATTTAAACAGAAAGCCTTCAGCCATTCTTTATTCTCATCTGAAATAGGAATCTCATTTTGATATTCAATCAATTCGCAATGATAGGTCGAATCAAAATAGCACGTCGGGTCAAAACTTATTGGCTCTGCACTTTTAAGACACTCTGCTGAGAGTACTTGATTTTTGGACAAAGGTGCTTCTTCCTTCTTCGAACAAGAAAACAAAATAAGAGAAATGAGTAGGAGTAAATATCGGTTCATCGTTTTAAGTTTTGATTCATTGGTAAAGATGGTATTTTCTACATTTTAAGATAAAAACGATTTTATCTAATCATCGTCTTCATCCTCGCCAAGAAAATTTCCGTCCTCATCGAAGTACAATTCCTCCCCTGTATCTAATTCAACTTCGATTTTCACTTCTCCATCTTCCTCTTCTTTTTCAGCTTCAATAATTGTCGAGCTTGGATAATTTTCAGCCACATAACTGATGACTGCCGTTGGCAAATCCTCTAGTGCGATCAATTCTTCATTTTCGAATAATTCGCAGGAAGCAAATGAGAGGCATAACACCATTGAGAATAAAAATGTGAAACGTTTCATGTTTATTTATTAATTTGATTTAATTTCAAAAACTAAAGATAATGATTATTTCAAGGGTTTATTCATCTTTGGCCAAACGATAAATTCATGACTAAAATTTCACTCTACGACCAAATCCAAGAAACCGTCGCTTTCCTAAAAAGCAAAACCAGTTTCCAACCCAAGTTTGGAATTATCCTCGGTACGGGGCTGAGCGATTTGGTACAAGATATGGACATAGTTTCTGAAATTCCTTACGGAGAAATTCCTCATTTTCCAGTTTCGACGGTGGAAGGACATTCGGGCAAATTGATTTTTGGAAATATCAATGAAGTGCCCGTTGTGGTGATGTCTGGGAGATTTCATTACTATGAAGGCTACTCAATGAAGCAAGTAACTTTCCCCGTAAGGGTCTTGAAATTTTTAGGCATTGAGCGGCTGATCATCTCCAATGTCAGCGGCAGTGTCAATCCTGATTTTGAAGCAGGTGATGTCGTTTTTGTCAGAGATCACATCAACCTACATGCAGAAAATCCATTGCGCGGAGCAAACGATGAACGGCTCGGCCCTCGCTTCCCAGACATGCTGCACACTTATGATAGAGCACTGAACGCTACTGGAATTTCGCTTTCGCAAAAACATGGTTTGCGAGCGCATGAGGGCGTCTATCTTGGTCTTCAAGGGCCCAACCTTGAGACACCCGCCGAGTATCGTTTTGCGAATATCGTCGGTGCAGATGTGATTGGCATGAGCACAGTGCCCGAGGTGATTGTGGCCGCGCATATCAGTTTACCGATTTTGGTGATTTCTTTAGTTTCAAACAAATGTTTTCCGATTGAAGAAATTGGGGTAACGACAATTGAATCGGTGATTGCAATGGCGAAGGAGCGGACACCTAAGATGTGTGGAATGGTGAAGGATGTGTTGGTGCATCTTTCTCAAGCGACTTAGAGAATCACGGATGACACGGATGAACGCGGGTTTACACGGATTTTTTCTTTGTGTAGCTCTGTGGAACAGCTTTCGCAAGCGACTTAGTGGAACGTGGATGAACGCGGATTTTCTCACTTCATTGAAAATCTTAAATGCCCTTAAATGCCTTATATGGTTCAATAAAAAATCCTAAATATCCAATTTATGGAAATCATGGGCTTTGGTTTGCGCTTTTTCTGTTTTTGCTATCGAGGGGATAGGGGCAGTGAATATGGTTTCAAAAGAAAGCGATGAACTTAAAATAAAGCAGGTTTACTCCAATTCTAAAACCTCTGCATTTTCCTCATTAAAAGTAATCAATCGCTCTAATTGCTGTTCCAAAATTTCTTTCTTTTCTGAAAAATAGGTTTCCCAATTTTCGATTCCATTAACTGCTTTGTAAGACGGATCTGCTTGTAATTGATTTAGTTTTTCTTGCCAGCTCTCCAACTTTTGCAATAAGGTTTTGTAAGTACTTTCGAGTTTTTTCAATTCGGTGATTCCTTCTGATTTGGCGAGCATAATGCCAGACTTCAGCTGTTGATTGATTTCTCTGACGCGTTCCAAATCATTGGCTTTGTATGCTTCATTCAATTCAATAAAAATCTCTTCGGCCTGATCATGCAATTCCTCTACGACCCTATCGGGGTGACATTTCATTGAGGTGAATCGATAGAGTTTTTTGAGTTCTCGCTGCTCTTCTTTTGTCAAAGTTTTCACCTTTTCCTCTTTCGACAATTCGTATGATTTGGTGTATTCTTCGTGATCCTTTTTTGCTTCCTCGTACTCCGCTTGTTTCTCTTTATCGTCTTTATGCAGTTTGGCTTCTATGCTCGATTTCTTTTTCGTTTGAAAAAGTAAATCTTGCAATATTTTCCCTAACCATTCCGTATGCATTTTGCTAAACTTCTGGAGTGTTTTCTGCGTCTCGCTATATTCCGTACTGATGGCTGCAATCTCATCTTCCACCAGTTGAATTTCTCTTTTCAAACTATCTATCGGTGGGTCCAAACACTCTCTGAGCGGTTGGTGATATTGGATAAAAGTTTTAATCAAATCAAGCGCTTCCTCATAATTTTCCTTCAACATAAGTTGATGAATCAATGCGATATTTTCATCCTCAATAAAATTTTCAAACTCTTTAAAACGCAACTGAATAAACTCAGTATCGCCCATTCCGAGCAAGGTTTTCACCACCTCTATTTTTTTTAATAAACTGACAATTGGGTTGGATGGCTTGACCGTCGCGTCGTCTAATTCTTCAACATTGGAGAGGTAATCAAATTCAGATTCAAATCCATTGGCTAAGGTTGGGACTGCTTCTGTGATAAAAATATTTTCTTCTTTGGGGGCGTTTTTAAATCCCCATGCATAATTTCCAGTCAAGACAATCGAACCATCAATGACTCCAAATTTATGATCAATCAAATGTTCTCTTTGACTTTCGTCTAAAGCAATCACTTGCACCCCTCTATCCATCATATTTTGAAGAGCGGTAGTTTTGGATTTGTAATTTTCATCTTCTATCAAAATCAAAATCACTTCCACTCCTTCAAAAGCTTTTTTGCGCAACAGCCCTTCCAATCCAACCTCATCAATCCACCCAATTGCCAGGTGAATACTTTCCGTTGCATCCGCTAAATATTTGATTATTACTGGGCGGATTTCTTCTTGATGATGGGTAGATTGTTTCAATATGTTTGTGTGTTCTTTTTGATGAAAATATTTTAAATCAACAGGTAGCTCCCCTCGCTAAAACCGCCGATCCTTATTCAATAAAATTTTATCAAGTGCTTCGCGAGCACCTGGATGATTTAAAGATAATGCCATTTCCAAATCCTTTTTTGCTTCAAACTCATTCAACAAATCAGATTGAGCCACCCCTCTATTGTAGTAGGCATTGGCTGCCTCTTCATCCATTTTTATGACTTCCGTAAAATCGGCAATAGCACCTCTCAGGTGTCCTAAATGATAGCGGGCTTCTCCTCGATTTGCATAAGCATTTATATCGTTGGGGCGCAACTTGATAGACTCCGTAAAATCGGCAGCCGCACCTCTATAATTTCTAATATCAAACCTTGCGAAACCTCGATTGTACCAAGCCTCTACATGGGACGAATCAAGGTCGATTGTTTTTGAAAAATCGTCGATGGCCTCCTCAAATTTCCTCAAATCGTAATAGGCATATCCTCTACTAAAAAACGCCTGAGCATGTTGATCGTCAATCTCGATCACACTCGAAAAATCTGCAATCGCCAATTCATAATCCTTTAAATCATAGTACAAGAATCCTCTTTCCAAATAGGTTTCTATATCTGTTGGCTCATATTGAATTGCCAATTCGAAATCTTCCAAAGCATCTGCATGATCACCGAGCAACATTTTCGCAATTCCACATATTCGATATGCAGCAGCGTCTTTAGGCGTGATTTCTATTGCCTTGTTGCAGGCATCAATCGTTTCGGGGTAAGCATTTTCTTGAAGGTAAGATTTAGCTTTTTCTAACCAATCGGTCGCTTCCCTTTTTATAAACTTATCGGTTATTCCCAATTGAAGGTTTGTAAAATTGACCATGCCTTGATTTCGAACAACCAGACTTTTGTTTTTATCAACTTTCTTCATAAAAAAAATAACTGAAAGCAAAAGTATTATTTAGCTAAAAGAACTTCAAGTTCTTATCAGATTTGATAAAACTATGACGATGGTTTTTACTATTGGTGACTTACCCAAAATCAAGTGGTCAAAAGGCCGCTAAATATTTGCTTTAAATTAATATTTAGAAGATACCTTTTTTAAAAAAGATGCGTACTATTACGTATAAAATATTACAACAATTCCTCATACATTAAAAATTCATCCAAACATGAAGCAGGGAAAGAATAAATTTATCAATCGGCTACAAAAAGTAGTTGGATTGAACTTAAAACAATCCGAAGGAGTCTATGCCTTATTGCTAGATGACCGCATGATGCCTACTCGCGAAGTAATCAAAACAGTAGAGGTGGTCAAAGAAGTACCGGTTGAGGTCATCAAAACAGTTGAGGTCATCAAAGAAATCGAAGTAGTGAAAGAAGTACCAGTCGAGGTATTTCGCGACAGAGTTTCTTTTACAGAAGTACAGGTGACCAAAGAAAAACCAGTAGAGGTCGTTCGAGAAGTAAATGTTTTTCAACCAGTCAAAGTCAATAATGAGATAGTAGTTGAATTGACAAAAGAAGTAACCTCTGTACAAGAGGTGGAATTGGTAAAAGAAGTACCTGTTCAATTGAACAACGAGGTAGAGATTTTTAAAGAAGTGCCGGTGGTCAAAGAAGTGCCGGTACAGACGACCAATGTAGAGGAAGTTATAAAAGAAGTTACGGTCATCAAAGAAGTGATTGTACCTGTTTATAACGAAAAAGAAGTCATCAAAAAAGTTGAGGTGGTGAAGGAAGTACCAGTTGAGGTGATCAAAGAGGTGCAGGTGATTAAGGAAGTCGAGGTCATTAAAGAGGTGCCAGTTGAGATGATCAAGGAAGTGGAAGTCATCAAAGAAGTCATCGTAAAAGAAGAGGTGCCGGTTGAGGTGATTAAGGAAATCGAAAAAATCAAGGAAGTCGTTGTCGTAAAAGAGATTCCAGTAGCGGTGATAAAAGAGGTAGAGGTGATTAAGGAAATCGAGGTAGTGAAAGAAGTACCGGTGGAAGTGATTAAAGAAGTTATCAAACTGAAGGAAGTGGAGGTCATCAAGGAGATTCCGGTGGAAGTTGAAAAAATCATTCACAAAGTGGATGTAGTTGAGATAACCAAAGAAATTGCAACTCCAGTCACGGAGTCTATCGAGAAGATGAAAGAGGTAGAGATGGTGAAGGAAGTATCTGTTCCAGTAGAAACAGTTCTTGAGAAAATCAAAGAAGTAGAGGTATTCAAAGAAGTGCCAATCCCAGTTTCAAACAGAATCGAAACGGTCAAAGAAGTGGAGGTTACTAAAGAGGTGCCGGTTGCAACAACTAACACGGTAGAAACTATCAAAGAGATAACTTTGAAAGTGGAAGTGCCGGTTGTAATGAACAACACCAAAGAGGTGATCAAAGAAGTAGAGGTTACTAAAGAAGTACCAGTTATCGTAACCAACGAAGTGGAAGTGATCAAAGAAATCGAAGTCGTTAATGAGATTCCTGTTGAGGTCATTGTGTCTGAAACGAGATTCCAAGAAGTGGAGGTTATTAAAGAAGTACCAGTCCCAGTTATAGAAGAGAAAGAGGTTATTAAAACTGTTCCGACGCTTCAAGAAGTACCGGTGACTTTGGTTAATACCGTAGAGATACTCAAGCCAGTTGATGTTAGAAAAGAGATTCCAGTTGCAGTGACCAACGAGGTACAATTGACACGCGATGTCATCAAAGAAGTGCCGGTGGAAGTTATCAAGGAAGTGGAAGTTATCAGAGAAGTGGAGGTAGAGGTTGTCAAAGAAGTAGAAGTCATCAAAGAGGTGATAAAAGAAGTAGAAGTTAGAGTAGAAGTACCGGTGGAAGTTATCAAAGAAGTGGAAGTGATTAGAGAAGTGGAGGTCATCAAAGAAGTGCCCGTTGAGGTGATTAAAGAGGTGCAAGTTTCCCGTCAAGGGGAAGAGACAAGACGTACTATTATCGAGCGTCCAAATCTTAAGACTTACCGTACAGGTAAAGAAAGAATGATCAGAACTGGCAACAGATACGCTGAAACTGAATTGCTTAAAACTGAAAAAGTTGAAACCAAAAAGGTTGAAGAAGCAAAGGCAGAACCAAGAGCGAAGGCTGCAGCAAAACCAGCTAAAAAAGTAGCTAAGAAAAAAGCCAACGTTTCTAAATCTAAGGCGAAAGCCAAACCAGCTAAAAAGGCTTCTGAAGTTTACAGTGATTCAAAATATGGATTTTTGAAATCTGATAATCTACAATTAGTTGAAGGTATCGGACCAAAAATCAATCAGCTATTGAATGCCGATGGCATCGTAACTTGGAGGCAATTGGGGAATGCAAAAGTCAGTAGATTACAAAGAATCTTAACTGATGCAGGCCCAAGATTCAAAATGCACAACCCAGGTAGCTGGCCACAACAATCTGAATTAGCCGCAGATGGCAAGTGGGAAAAATTAATCAAACTTCAAAAAGAATTGGATGGCGGAAAAGCTGGAAGCAGCAACACTCAATCTGATTCCAAATTAGAAAAAATATTAATCAAAAAAGGAAAGCGATAATCTTTCGCTTTTGAATTAGACTTCAATAGAGTCACTCTGCTTTTATGGTTGGGTGGCTCTTTTTTTATTAAATAGTTGATTGGTTAATTGAGTTGATTAAGTTAATTTAGAAACCCATCAATATTTGATAGGTTAGGTTCACACAACTGTGTCACTTATTAAAAAATAATATATAAAATCAATATTTTTTTCCAGAAAGCCCTCAAAAAAGAGGGGCTTTTTGGAGAAAAATTAGGAGCGGGCTTTTCCGTCTTTATTTTCTCCTAAGTC
>CALDSS010000008.1 GCA_937924495.1 uncultured Saprospiraceae bacterium | reverse complement strand
CTATTGTGAGCAAACGGGCGGCAAAGCCATTTTCCCTGAGTATTCAAATTATCATCTGGAATTGGCTTGTCTTTTCTTTTTGCCGGAAGGCGATTCTTACTCAGAAACTCAAAATGCGTACAGTAGATTCGTAGATGAATTTGGCCCTGATGATTTTACGGGCATGAAGAAATTTACCTACAAACATATTGCAGCCATGAGTTTGCGCGAGTTGATTGGGGTGTTGAGATTAGGGGCTTATGATTCGGCGATGTTTATCAATGTATTGCCGCGATTGAAACAATTGTACACCCGTGTTACCTTCAATGAACGAAAGCGTTTGGCTCAGACGATGCACCAAACTTGGAACATGCATTTTCACCTCAATGAGTCTCAAGATTTAGCATTTGAAATTGGAGGAATGCTCTACGCTTTAGGTTTTTATCGAGAAGCGTTGACCTATTTTGACCATTCTGTAAATCAATATGGAACTACTACAGATGAATTTTATAATCGAGCACTTTGCTATTATCAATTAAGAGAAGATGCTAATTTTTTGAAAACAGTAAAAGAAGCAAAAATTGCTTTTCCAGACTTTGAGCAGTTTGAAAAATTGGAGGCGTTGGATTTGGGAGCGGCATAGATATAGAAGTTGTTTAAAAACTCATTGATTGGCTGCAAGCGGCAAATTTTATCCTGAATTGCGTTAATAATCCTCGTTGATGCTAAGGCATCGACTGTGGTTTTGCCTTATTCAGAATAAAATTTTCTCACTTTCGCGAAATCATGAATTCTTAAACAACTTCATATAAATAATTCTCCTCTTTCTAATTTCAGAACCGCGACTTTATCTCCGCCCAAAACTTTATTTTCCACGAATTCAAAACCTATTTTTTTATAAAATTTAATCGATCTGAAGGTCTTCAAGTTTTTCTTTCAATCCATTAATTGATAAAAGCAAATTGAATACTCACGGCTGAAATCGCTCCAAACCTAAAGGCATACCAAAGGAGGATATTTCCTCTAAGATTTTCAAGAATCGTCAATTTTTCTATTTGCGAGTCCATTTTCAAAAGATTTTAAGGTGAAATAAACTTTTCAATCAAATATACGGTTATGCCTCGTAATTGCTCAAAAGGCCTATTTTTACGGCTTATTTTGGGAAACGCATTATTCACATTACAAGAAAATACATGTTAAGCGATCAGGAAACACAACGAAGGGAAAATTTACAGAAAATCATTGATTTGGGTTTTGACCCATTCCCAGCGCCATTGGTAGAGGTAGATCATAAATCAACTGATTTTGTATCCGCTACTTTCCACGAAAATCTAAAGAAACTCTTGGAAGAAATGAAGGGAATTGGAGCAGCCGGAGCAGAAAAACTACTGCCATTGGTTTTGAAAAATAAATTCAATGGAGGTAAGTTATTGGCTGATGAAGCTGCTACGGAATTTAAGCTTTCTGAAAATATAGAATTTGATGCTGGCGTTTCGCGTGAAGCGACAGATTTGAATACCTTTTTGCATGATATAAAAGGAGAGGGACTTGGTGAGTACAACGAAAAAGCGGTTCAGCTGGCTGGTCGTTTTATGGGACAGCGAGGGCCTTTTGCAAAGTTGCAAGACTCTGAGGGAGTCATCCAATTATTTATGGGAAAAGGAAAATATGGGGAGACCGAAGAAGAACAAGAACGCCATGCTAAATTGGTGAAATTATTGGACATCGGTGATTTCATTGGTGTAAAAGGGGAAGTGTTTTCTACGGGAACGGGCGAGGTTTCGATTCGAGTAAACGAGTTAACCTTTTTGGGTAAATCGCTTAGGACTTTACCAATTGTAAAAAGAGATAAAGAAGGAAACGTTTATGACGAGTTCAAAGATCCTGAGTTGCGTTATCGAATGCGTTATGTGGATTTGGTCGTAAATCCTAAGGTAAAAGATACTTTTTTGAAGCGAACCAAAATGGTAAATTCCATTCGTGAGTTTTTGAATGGTCATGATGCCATCGAGGTGGATACGCCAGTTTTGCAACCGATCCCGGGTGGAGCAGCTGCAAGACCCTTTAAAACACATCATAATTCATTGGATATTCCATTGTACATGCGAATTGCCAACGAGTTGTATTTGAAAAGATTGATTGTAGGCGGTTTTGATTGGGTGTATGAGTTTAGCCGCAACTTCCGAAATGAAGGAATGGATAGAACGCATAATCCTGAATTTACGGTTTTGGAATTTTATGTGGCCTACAAGGATTATTTCTGGATGATGGAAACGACAGAAAAGATGCTTGAAAAAGTGGCGATGGATACTTGTGGAACTACAGAAGTTCAGGTGGGAGATAAAACGATTAGCTTCAAAGCCCCATTCAAAAGAATTTCGATTTTGGACGCCATTAAAGAACATTCGGGTACTGATGTTTCGGAAATGGGAGAGGACGAATTGAGAGCGGTGTGTAAAAAGCATCATATAGAGGTGGACAAATCGATGGGTAAAGGGAAATTGATTGATGAGCTCTTTGGAGAGTTGGCTGAGCATCATTACATCCAACCAACTTTTATCATCGATTATCCAGTAGAAATGAGTCCGTTGACTAAAAAGCATAGAAGCAAAGAAGGATTGGTGGAACGTTTTGAATTAATGATAAACGGAAAAGAAATTGCGAATGCTTACTCTGAATTGAACGATCCAATTGACCAGCGAGAACGATTTGAAGAGCAAATGAAACTGATGGAAAGAGGGGATGATGAAGCGATGTTTATTGATCAAGACTTTTTGCGAGCTTTAGAATATGGAATGCCTCCAACCTCCGGTATCGGTTTTGGGATTGATAGAATGGCTATGCTATTCACCAATCAATCTTCAATTCAAGAGGTTTTATTCTTCCCTCAAATGCGCCCAGAAAAAAGTGAAAAGAATAAAGTTGATGAAGTCGAATAAGTAATTGAGATGCTTTTCAGTTAACTTATTCAACCAATCAACTTAATCAACTAATACATGAAAGGAAAAAAAGTAAGCGAATCGCAGACCATCATGACCGAAATGATTATGCCCAACGATGCGAATCCAATGGGTAATCTCATGGGCGGAAATTTGATGCGGTGGATGGATATTGTGGGAGGAATTGCTGCTGGTAAGCATTGTGAGGCACATGTGGTGACGGCATCAGTGGACAATGTCTCTTTCAAAAAGCCAATTCATGTAGGTGATATTGTAACTTTAGAAGCTTCTGTTACAAGAGCATTTAATACTTCCGTGGAAATTTTTGTAGAGGTCTTTGTTCATGATATTAAAGGTCAAAATCCACGAAAGAGCAATACTGCTTATTTTACCTTTGTGGCCTTGGATGATAAAAAGAAAAAGCCAATCAAGGTGTCTCCAGTCATTCCTTTGACAGATGAAGAACAGCGCCAATACGAAGGAGCCTCTCGTCGTCGTGAGGTGCGATTGATCCTGGGTGGCAGAATCAGACCAGAAGATGCGAAAGATTTGAAAGAACTTTTTGCTAATATTTAATGCCTACCAACGGATAGAATATTTTTGACTTTGGTGTCGTTCGATACCAAAGTCAAAAATATCTCAATGAAAATCTCCGTCCTATTTCTTATTTTATTTTTGTTGTCTCAATGTTCTTTTGGTCAAATTGACTTGAATCAAAAACCAAAAGGAAGTGAGATAGACCTTTCTCAGTTAATCATTTCTGATGCAGAATTGATTGACATTTTAATGCCGATTATTCCAGGGATTGGCTCAAAGTCCAGAAATTTATTGGAAGAAAAATCTATCAAGCCATACCTCATGCCTCCTCGAAAAGCAGGCGAGAAGGGGCAACTTTGGGCCTATACGCTTGCCTCCCTTTTGGAATATTATGTCAATTTCGATAATAATTTCAAGGATAATCTGAGCCCAGATTATATTTCTTTGAGTACTCAGGAAAAATCACTGGAGAATGGTTTGAAATTTTTGGCTTCAACAGGAACGGTTTCTGCTGCCATTATGCCATACAATGTGGAGGAAATTTCTACTGCAGTTTTTGCAACGAAAAAATATAAAATAAGACAGTATTTGAAAATATTCCATCCGACCAATAACAAAAACGAGAAGATATTTGAAACCCGAAAAGCATTGATGCGCGGCAATCCTATCCTCATTAAAATTGGAGTTAATCAAAAATTCTTGGAAGTAAAGGGCAAGAAATATTGGCATAAGATTATCAATGATCCAGAAATTGAAGTTACGATGTTAGTGGTGGGCTATGATCATGATTTGGAAGCATTTGAGCTGATGGGAAATTGGGGAAATGAATGGGCAGAGAATGGTTCCATCTTTATGGATTATAAAGATTATGGGAAATTGGCGACAGAAGGAATTGTTATTGTTCCCGACAGAAACTTTTAAGACACTAAATCCGTCTATCTGCTGTAATTTCCTTTTGAAAAGTTAAAGAACTATTATTCTCAAACATTCTTACCATTAAGACCTTAATTTTGTGGTTTGATTATTGAAAGAAAAGTATTAAACTATTAAATATATATCGTTTTGAAAAAACTACTATTCCCGATTTTCGCAATTTTATTTTCATTTTCTAGTCTTATGGCTCAAGTTGAAGAATCAGAATGGGGCACTAATTTAGAAGAGGCCTACGAAGAACATAAAAAAACTGGTAAACCAATCATGGCCAACTTTACTGGCTCTGACTGGTGTGGCTGGTGTATCCGTCTCGATAAGGCTGTTTTTTCTCAGGATGAGTTTCAAAGCTGGGCGGAAGAAAATGTAATTCTTCTTGAATTGGATTTTCCAAGAAGAACTAAACTACCTGAGGATTTAAGACTTCAAAACCAAAATCTGCAGCAAGCATTTGGGGTAAGAGGATTTCCGACCGTTTGGGTTTTTGATATCAATCGAGATGAAAAAGGAAATTACAGTGTTGATGCCCTTGGTAAAACAGGCTACAAACCTTCAGTTCCAGAATTTACTGGTGCAGTCGAGCAAATGATTGCAAAGAGAAAAACAAAATAAATTTCTCAATATAATATAGAAAGGGCGAATTCAAATCACTTGAATTCGCCTTTTTTTATTTCCAGATGTATGAACCTATCCGAGACAATTCATGAATTGTCTCTACTACAACCCTGAAATTCGAATTGATTATCAATTCAAATTCTTCAAACTTTCCTCAATGATTTTTATCCTTGCCTGACCATCAGCCAATTTCTGTTTTTCTCTATCCACCACCGCAGCAGGTGCACCAGACACGAATCGCTCATTAGAAAGCTTTTTATTGATTCCAAAAACAAAACCTTTCTGGCGTTTGAGCTCATCTTCCAATTTCGCACGTTCTGCTTCTACATCAATAGTGATTTCGGCTTCCAAATAATACTTTTCAGCACCTGAAACAAAACCAATTCCAGTTGTAGTAGATGCAATCGAAAGACTTGTAAGATTGGCTGTTTTCATAACCAAATCTTTCATGCCATTCACGGTGAAAAGAGCTTCAGAACTTGCATTTTGTTCATACGAAAGTGGGTACGCATCTTTCGGACTTAAGCCGTTTGCATCACGTGTTTCTCTAATTTTCGTAATCAACGTCTGCGCCTGATCAATTTTTGCTACCAAATCTGCATCAAAGGATTCTGCTTTTGGATAATTGCTTAACATGCAATCATTTCCACTTTCTCTTTCCTTTAATTGATGCCAAATTTCTTCCGTGATAAAAGGCATGAATGGATGCAAAAGAGACATCAATTTCTCAAAACTATTGATAGTTCTATCATAAGTTTCTTTTGAAATCGATTCACCTTTTCCAGGTTTTATATATTCCAAATGCGCTGAACAGAAGTCATTCCAAATCAACTTATACAAAGTCAATATGGCATCTGATAAACGATAACTATCGAGGTTTTTATTTACTTCTTCAGTTGCCTGTTTCAATCTATTCTCAAACCAAGTAACAGAAAGGGCACTGATTTGATTTTGTGGCTTTTCTTCAACTGTCATTCCTTTCAACAGCTTAAGTGCATTCCACATTTTATTGCAGAACTTACTTCCTTGACCACACAACTGACTTTCATTCAGTGTTTTGCCCGTTTTAGGATCGGAAGGCGCATCAAAAATAATATCGTTTCCAGCAGAGGTACAACTTAGCATTCCGAAACGAACGCCATCAGCGCCATAATTTTCAATCAGTTTAAGCGCTTCTGGTGAATTACCCAATGATTTACTCATTTTTCGGCGCTTATTATCTCTCACCATTCCAGTAAAGAAGACATCCTTGAACGGAAAATCATTTCCTTTTCCGAGCAATTCTGGAGCCCATTCATAACCAGCCATAATCATTCTGGCTACCCAGAAAAACATGATATCCCAACCCGTTACCAAAACATTGGTAGGGTAGTAGTACTTCAGTTCTTCCTGATTTTCAAAGCCATCAAAAACAGAAATAGGCCATAACCAAGAGGAAAACCAAGTATCGACTACATCAACTTCTTGCTTCAAGTCAGCTAAAGTCAAATTGTAGTTTCCAGTTCTTTCTTTTGCTAAATCAAGCGCTTCATTTTCTGTTTCTGCAACTATGGGTTCGTTATCACCTTTCAAAAACCAAGCAGGAATACGCTGACCCCACCACAGTTGACGAGAGATACACCAATCACGTACATTCTCCTCGCGTAGCCAAGAGTTATACATGTTCTTCATATTGTCAGGGAAGAAAACTACTTCTCCATCCTCAACAGCTGATAATGCCTTTGCGGCAAAACCTTTCATATTTACATACCACTGTTGAGTCAAACGAGGCTCAACTACGGCATCCGTTCTTTCTGAATATCCAATTTTGGTTCTATAATTTTCCAATTCAACCAAAGCACCTGCTTCCTTCAAAAGCACTTTGACTTTGATTCTTGCATCGAATCTATCTTCTCCAACCAGTATCTGTGCATTTTCATTCAAATGACCAGTTTCGGTTAAAATATCGATAACTGGTAAGTTATGTTTCTGACCAATTTCATAATCGTTTTGATCATGGGCAGGTGTGATTTTCAATGCACCAGAACCAAATTCTAATTCCACATATGGATCAGCAATAATCGGAATCGGGCGATTGATAAGTGGAATGATTGCATTCTTCCCAACCAAATGTTTGTATCGCTCATCGTCTGGATGAACAGCAATTGCAACATCTGCCATGATGGTCTCAGGCCGTTGCGTTGCAATGACAATATCCAATTCAGGATCATTTTCGATTTTATACGAAATATGATAGAGATGAGAATTTTCTTCTTTGTGAATTACTTCTTCGTTAGAAAGTACCGTTTTGGCCACTGGATCCCAGTTAGTCATTCTTAGTTTACGATAGAGTTTTCCTTTTTTATAAAGGTCAACAAAAACCTTGATAACAGCTTTTGAGAGCGATTCCTCCATCGTAAATCGAGTACGATCCCAATCGCAAGAGGCACCCAATTTTTGGAGTTGTTTCAAAATAATGCCACCGTATTCTTCTTTCCATTCAAAGGCATGTTTCAAAAATTCATCCCGTGTGAGGTCTGATTTTTTGATTCCTTTTGCTCGCAACATTTTTACCACTTTCGCTTCAGTAGCGATGGAGGCATGATCTGTTCCAGGCACCCAACAGGCATTCTTGCCTTCCATTCGAGCTTTTCTAATCAAAATATCCTGAATGGTATTGTTGAGCATGTGCCCCATGTGCAAAACCCCAGTCACGTTTGGAGGAGGGATTACAATTGTAAACGGTTCTCTTTCATCTGGAGTAGATTTAAAATATCCATTCTCTAACCAATGTTGATACCATTTGGATTCAACTTCTGAAGCAGTATAATGTGAATTGAGCATAATTTTTAAAAGTATAATTCGTAAACTTTAACGCGAGTTCGTTCTTTGCCAATGGCAACATATAATTTATTGAAAACACCAGGAGGATAAGTGTCAAACTTTTTCCCTGGTGTTAAAGTTCTCAGAATTTCGGGAATTCTTTCTCGGGTTTCTAGTGCAAGGATTCTTTGTCCTTTTGCATGCCCGAACACGAAATCCAGAAAAGCACCATAATCTGTATTATTGTAGGTAAGTGTTTTTAAACCAAAATTATCAGCTGTTGGCTTTACAGTTTCATTGGCATATCTTGTAGCAATGGCCATAACTTGTTGGATACCAGCATTTTGTAAGAGCTTGTTGATGCGTTCAGCATATTCTATTCCTGCAGTGGTCAGAGGTGCAAGATTTCTTTTTTCATTGGTTAGAAACGCTCCAGGCCTAATGATGAAAATCACTGACTCGTCTTGTGCTACGGATTCTGGAAAGGAAATTTTCTCGCCATTATTCAACACAATTGCTGTGGCTGTGATTTCTTGTATCATCGCTTTTTTAGCAACTGTATTGTTGCTATTTTCTCCACAATTAAAAAACGTGAATACCAACAAAAGTCCTGTAAGGAGTTTATTCATCTTTTTCAATACGAAAATTCATTAATTGAACAATTGCCTGCACTGACTCCTGAAATGACATAAAATTTTTCATGATCGTCTTCTGCCAGATTAGGGCCAATATCTTTTCCAGTTAGGTCAGAAATTATCAACGGAATAGAGTTGTATTCACCCACCAAAACGAACTTCTGGCCAGGGTTGAATTGGAATACAAAATCAAATATTCTTTGACGAGAATCTGAGTTGTAATTCAAGATTCCAATTTTCTTTGCAGCGCCAAGTGGCTGAACGGTTAGAGCAGACCTTACTTGAGTTGAGCTCATGACTGCTCCCAAATCGGCCTTTTCAAAAATATTTACTAATAATTTTGCTCGTTCTTGACCTTCGAAAATAAGTCCAGCAGTTTCAACTGCCTTTGTTGAATCTTTTATATGTTCAGCATTCGGAATCAGAAAAATAACGGATTCACCTTCCTTAAACGGATGAGTTGAGCCATCACTAAAAGTAACTTTTGAATTGTCAACAGAAACTACCTTTTTGGAATTTTGAATTATTCCAGAACCTTCGGAGCTGCACCCCATCGAAAAAAGGGACAAGCAAAGAATGGCTAAAATTAAGTATCTCATATAGTCAAATTTAGACAGTTTGTTTTTGAAGTTCTGGTATGGATAATTGATTACGCATGATGTCTTCTATCGTTTCGCGTTTTCTTATCAAATAATCTTTTCCCTCATGTATTAAAACTTCCGCAGGGCGAGGACGCGAGTTATATTGGCTGGCCATACTGAAACAATAGGCTCCTGCGTTTCTAAAACATAGAATATCTCCTTCATTGACTTCTGCCAATCGACGATTCACTCCAAAGGTGTCGGTTTCGCATATATTTCCAACTACTGTGTAAATTCTTTGTCGCCCTGAAGGATTTGAAATGTTTTCGATGTGATGATATGCCTCGTAAAACATCGGGCGAATTAAATGATTAAAACCAGAATTTAGACAAACAAACATCGTTGAAGTTGTTTGTTTAACCACACTTGCTTTCGCTAAAAAATAACCAGATTGACTGACCAAGTATTTGCCTGGTTCGAAAACCAAAGTCAAATCTTTTCCATATTCCTCACAAAATTCATTGAATCGAATTGAAAAATGTTTACCAAAGTTTTCAATATTCGTTTCAACGTCATTTGGCTTGTAAGGCACTTTAAAACCACTTCCAAAATCAATGAACTCAAGATTTTTGAAATTTTTAGCTGCATTCAAAAGAATTTCAGCTGCATTCAAAAACACCTCTACATCCAAAATGTCACTCCCGGTATGCATGTGAACGCCACTTATGACTTGACCCGTTTCTTCTACCACGCGCAAGGCATGTGGAACTTGATGGATGCTGATTCCAAATTTACTATCAATATGTCCAACAGAAATTTTGGAATACATTCCTGCCATCACGTGCGGATTGATACGTAGGCAAACGGGATATTGGGGGTGTTTTTGCCCAAATTGTTCCAAAATACTAATCGAATCCACATTGATTTTGACCCCCAATTCAACGGCTTTAAAGTAGTTTTCCAGTGCTACTGAATTTGGAGTGTACATAATTTGATCAGCTGTGAAACCAGCATGCATCGCGAGTTGCACTTCCTCCAAAGAAACGCAATCAATTCCAGAGCCCAATTTTTTAAGAATCTTTAAAATTGCCAAATTGGTGTTGGCCTTACAGGCATAATGAATCTCCAGTTTTTTGACAGAAAAAGCATCAACCATCCGCTTATATTGATTTTGAATGGTTTCGGACTCATAAATGTAAAGTGGAGAGTCATACTTTTCACATAATGTGATTGGGTCGATATTACCTGATAATTGGTAGTTTCCTTCTACAAGTTGCATTTTTAAATTGGTTGTGAGCGATTGTTGTAAAATGGCTGTAAAGATAGTTAATGAGAGAGTTTAAACTGAAAAAATTAGTTAATCAAATTTTCTTTGCAACCAAGGCCCAATAATCAAAAATAAATTCATGCTTTATTAAAACCTCATTTTTAATTTGAAGCCCCCTTGTGGTGAGCATGGTTTGATATTCTTGCTTATCATATTGGTGCGGATGAAGGGCATCACCTGGCAAGAGCCTGAAAATGTGTTTTAATCCCTTGAAATTGTGCGCATCAATAGATAGAATCAACTTGCCTCCCGGTTTTATTGAATCCACAATCTTATCTATGGAGGAGTCTAAATCTGCCACATGATTGATGGCATTAAGGCAAAAAACATAATCGTATTTTTTCAAATCAGCATCTTCCAAGGGAGCAGAAATGAAGTCCACATTTTTATAATCCGCTTTTGAAAAATGGGGGAGTGAGGCATATTGATCGAGCAATGGATCAAGTGCTGAAACTTCATTTTTCGGAAAGTAAATGAAAATTCCTGCAGGTCCACAACCCGCATCTAATATTGAGGAATTTTCGTCAACCTCAACTTTAATTTTTTGTAGGAAATCCTTCCAATAATTCCGTTTCCAACTTAGATATTCCTTTGGAGATTTAGATTTGAGATACCGTTGCCACCAACGAATTTCCAGACTTTGCGCGATTTTCCACTTTAAACTCATCTCTTTTTATAATCAAGAATATTTAATTGATGGGTACAAAAATCAAAGTCTTCTTCAACGTTACTTGCAATAATTAAGGTGCGATTGTGGTGATGTTTTGTAATCATTGATTGATACCAATCCATTCCTTTTCTATCCAAATTGGTGGTGGGTTCATCCAGAATTAAGAAATCAGATTCTGATAAAATTGCTAAAGCTAATTTCAATCGTTGTTTCATTCCACTTGAGAAAAAGCGGATTTCTTTTTTTGCATTATCCGTAAGATAAGCGGTTTCCAAAATCTCTTTTGTTGAAATGTCGTTATAGAAATTTTTGAATTTTCGATGAAAATCGACCATTTCTAAAACTGTAAATTCTTCTAATAATTCAATATATGGTGCAGCAATACTTAGTGATTGATACACTGAATCCTTTTCGACTATTTGATTATTTTTTGAAAAGGAAATTTTGCCTTTTGTTGGAGTTAAATGAGAGGAAAGGACACGAAGAAAGGTTGATTTGCCAGAGCCATTTGGCCCTAAAATAGCATAGGATGCTCCTGACTTAAAATGGTAATCAACAGATTTGAAAATCCAATCTCGTCGATAACGTTTACTTATTTTTTCGAGGAGAATTTCCATTCTTTCCGTTAAGCGTTCTGAAGCCACGCATCATGCCGCCATTTGCATGAGCAGTTTTTACAAATTTAAGGATATTGTCTCGTTCTTGTGTTTTTGCTAAATCCTTCTTAATCATCTTCATGGCTTGTGAGGTGTTCAATCCTTTTACGAATAAGCACCGATACACATCCTGAATACTTTTTATCTTTTTTTTATCAAAGCCCGCACGCTCCAATCCAACTGAATTGACACCGACATAAGAAAGTGGTTCTCTGGCAGCTTTGACATAGGGAGGAACACTTTTTCTAACCATTGAGCCACCTCCAATAAATGAATGCGCTCCAATTTTTACAAACTGCTGAACAGCAGACATGCCTCCAATTCTGGCAAACTCATCTATTTTGATATGACCAGCAAGGTTGACGCTATTGGCAATGATTACATTATTTCCCAAAATACAGTCATGCGCCACGTGGACATAGGCCATGAGCAGACAATTGTCATTAATTACGGTTTTGTCATTTGCGGCCGTTCCTCGATTAAGAGTGCAATATTCTCGGATGGTTACATTGTTTCCAATTTCAACCGTAGAGGTTTCACCCTCAAATTTTAAGTCTTGTGGAATAGCACCGACAACAGCGCCTGGGAAAATTTTGCAATTATTCCCAATTCGAACTCCATCTAAAATAGTAACCTGTGGACCAATCCAGCAACCATCACCAATGACCACATCTTTTGCTATAGTCACGAAGTTTTCGATAACTACATCTTTTCCAATTTTAGCCTCCGGGTGGACGCTGCGGAGTCCGTTATACTTCATTTTCCTTTTTTCTGCGAACAATTTGTGCGGTTAATTCGGCTTCGGAGACGAGGGTATTTCCAACATAGGCTTTGCCTTGCATGACTACAATACCACGTCGTATTGGTGCAGTTAACTCACATTTGATAATTAAATTATCTCCAGGCACCACTTTATTTCTGAATTTACATTTATCGATTTTTAAAAAATACGTATCCCACTTATCATTTCCTCCCTGTGTTTTGATGGCAAGAATACCTCCCGTCTGTGCCATTGCCTCTATCTGCAACACGCCTGGGAAAACTGGATTGCCAGGAAAGTGCCCCGCAAAACATGATTCATTAAATGTGACACACTTTAACCCTACAACCTTATCAGGGGTCAATTCAATGATTTTGTCAATCATTAAAAAAGGGTGTCGGTGTGGCAAAATTTCCATCAACTGAATCGTATCTAAAACTGGCTTTTGAAGCGGGTCGTAGTGTGGTATGCCCTCGGTTTTTTTATTGGCCATGATGTGCTTTTTTAAAACTTTTGCAAATTCTATATTGGCAGTATGTCCTGGTTTAGTTGTTATTATTTTCCCTTTGATGGGTCTCCCCAACAAGGCTAAGTCCCCAACAACATCCAACAATTTATGACGTGCTGGTTCATTGTCAAATTTTAAATTCGTCGTGTTTAAAATCCCTTCTTTTTTAACCTTAATGGATTTTTTACCAAGCTTTTTAGCAAGTTGATTTAAGGCCTCCTCGGATATCATTTTGTCTGCAATTACAATGGCATTATTGATGTCGCCACCTTTTATCAATCCTTGGTTGAGTAGAAACTCTAATTCATGAACAAATACGAATGTACGACAAGGAGCGATTTCCTCCTCAAAATCTGAAAAAGATTTCATCTCGGCCATCTGTTTGCCCAAAACTTTTGAGTTGAAATCAATCATGGATACAATTTCATATCCATCACTTGGTAGTAAGGTATGCTCAGAACCCGTTTCTTCATTTTTGAAATTTATAGGTTCTTTTACTTCAAAATAATTCCTTTTCTCCTTTTGTTCTTCTAAACCAGCTTGGTTTAAAACTGCGTAAAAAGGAGCTGCACTGCCATCCATTATGGGTACTTCTGGCCCATCAATTTCAACTAAAACATTATCGATACCAATTGCAACCAATGCACTCAACATGTGCTCAACGGTAGCTACTTGCGCCTCGCCTTGTTTGATTGTGGTACCTCGGTTGGTCGAAACAACGTTTGTAACATCAGCTTTCACCTTTGGGTTTTCTGGAAGGTCAATTCTTTGGAATTGGATACCATGGTTGGAGGGAGCAGGTTTGAATATAAGATGAACTTTGCTGCTGGTATGCAGCCCAATTCCTTTAATCTCCACCTCTCTTTTAATAGTATGCTGATGTACTGTCATCGGGTTTTCAAAATTCGCCGCAAAGGTAGGTTAATATTTCAGTTTGAAAGGTGTTTTTCGACGAAATTGGCTAATCTGACTTATCTATCCTTTTTTCCATTCTTCCAAACTTCCGATATATCTCTGGTAATCTTTTGAAAACACCATAACTTTTGATGAAATCTTTGTAATCAATCGCTGGAGAGCCGAACCATGCTTTATTAGCTTCTTTGATGTTGGAACCAATTCCAGATTGCGCCTGAAATTTGGAGCCATCCGCAATTGTTAAGTGACCAGCAAAACCAACTTGCCCGCCAATCATACAGTTTTTACCAATTTTGGTAGAACCCGCAATACCTGCCTGACTGGCGATAACAGTATTTTCTCCGATGGAAACGTTATGAGCAATCTGAACTAAATTGTCAATTTTTACTCCTTTTTTGATGGTGGTGCTGCCGATACTGCCTCTATCTATGGTGGTATTGCTACCAATTTCGACATTGGATTCAATAACGACGTTGCCGATTTGCGAGATTTTTTCGAAAGTTCCATCTTCTTTTGGGGCAAATCCAAATCCATCTGCACCAATCACCACATTGGCATGAAGGATACAATTATCGCCAATCTCGCAGCCATGATAGATTTTTACACCAGGATAGATTTTACAGTTTTTGCCAATGATTACATTTTCGGCAATATGGACTTGTGGGTAAATTATGGTTGACTCACCAACAATACTTCCTTTTTCTATAATAGAAAATTTACCAACTGAGACACCTTCAGAAATAGTAGCCTCCACATCAATACTTGCCGTTTCATCAATAACTCCTTTTGCTTTTTGACCTTGAGCTGCTCCAAATTTGTTGAGCAAAAAAGCTAAACTTTCATATACATTTTCCACTCGAATGAGGGTAGGGGCAACGGGTTTGGTTGCCTCAAAATCTTTCGCAACCAAAAGAATAGATGCGGTGGTAGTGTAGGCGTATTCCGAATATTTTGGATTGGCTAAAAAGGTAATTGTGCCTTCGCCTCCTTCTTCAATTTTAGAAGGTCGGTTAACGGTAACATCTGGGTTTCCTTCAATAGTGCCATTAAGTAGTTTGCTCAGTTCTGTGGCGGTGATTTTCATGGAGCAAAATTAGGAAAATGGTTGGGATAAATTCAAAGCATGAAGTAAAACCAATTCAAGTTTTATAATAACTTTTATAAATAGTCATTGGCATTATTAACAAGCCTTTTATTTATCCCTTTCCCTCTACTTATTTTGGAGTTCCTCATTATTGAACTCTTTCGTTACTTTTCCACCTTTATTTTGCATTAACCAATTCATATGAATCAGAACATCAATTCCATTAGTACATATCCTTCTTCTATTATGACCATAATTATGAGTAATAGTATGATTTTCATTTTGTGTGGAGCAAGAAGAGCTACTTCCGAGATGATTTACGACTATTTGTGTCCCATCTGGATTAGGTATAGTAGATGATAAGAGATTATGATAAATCACTAGATTGCTACCATCATCTGCCATTAAGGTTGAAGAATTTTTGCCAAAATCAATTGTAGATTGAGTACCATCGGGATTAACCAATGTAGCTGAACCGCCATTTACAAAAATAGTAGAATGTGTTCCATCAGAGTTTGTTAATAGAATATGGCCCTGATAGGGATGGTAAGCATTTGTGAATGATTGATTGACTTGACAAAAGCTTTCAAATGTTACAAAGGAAATTAGGAAAAGGAATAATTGAATTTTCATATTATATAGTTTAAAATTCCAAAAAAGGAGATAAAATAGTAATACTATTATCTCGTTTAGTACTACTAATTTAAACAATTATTTTCAAAAAGTTAAATATTTCAATAAAATTAATATTTCCAAATTCAAATCCCTTCCACAAACTCCAAAAACACCTCCTTATGACTATCTAAATCCATCTTAGGAGAAAGCGCCACGCGAGCAATATAATCCTTATCTCCTTCTTTGGTGGTTCCTTGTGTTGAGGTGGCCGGAATCGTCCAATAGCAACCTTTCAACTGACCGTAGCTGACGCAGTACTTACTTTCCTTGGGGAGTTTAGTAATCATCAAGTTGATTAATTTATGATTCAAAGCTCTTTTGTAGCTTTCTTTTTCTTCGGGCGTATTGCCTTTGGTTGGAAGGTCTAATGAAAAAACAGAAGGTGTAAATCCTTGAGCAGCCAATTCTTCAGAGACAAAATTGATTTTCGCGGTTGGTAAAGTTTCCTTTATAAAATTGACAAACGAGCGGGTATTTTTATAAGCATCATCTATTCTTTGAAGCATAGAGGGTAATTGATTGGCTAATATTTCCATTTGTAGATCAGTGGCTTCATTACCGCAAAGTTTTAGATGCTTTTCGATTTTATCCATTAGTGCCTCTGTTTTTTTATTTCCAACACAGTAGCCAGCGGTGCAACGTCCTCCACTCGGA
>CALDSS010000007.1 GCA_937924495.1 uncultured Saprospiraceae bacterium | reverse complement strand
GACGGGAAGGCGTTGAAAAACGAAGTAAGTCAGAAGACCTGCCAGAGAAGTTAGCGTTCAACGCTAACTATTTTCATTCAAACTTTCGGTGGAAAAGTTGGGGATGACGGAAGACATGATCGGTCTTCGTTGTACTTTGCTACATCTTACCGAATCGTTTTGTCTCGTACCTATCCGTTTTTTCCTGCTGCTCTGCTCTATAATTTCGTAGCAGGTGAAGTTTTTTAAACTCACATTCTGGTTATTCACTTTTCCGTTGATTGCTCTGGGGCAAATGGCTGACACTACTGTTTTGCCAAAAGTGGAAATAACTGAAACAATACTACGAACCAATTCCACTGGCACTCGAACTGAAAACTGGAATGCCGAACAGCTCGAACAATTTTCAACTCAAAACCTCGGCGAACTGCTTCAACAAGAGTCAGGGGTTTTTATAAAAACGTATGGCTTAGGAAGTAGTGCTACCATTGCACTCCGAGGAGGAAGTGCAGGACATACTGCCGTTTTGTGGAATGGACTGCCTATTCAAAGCCCTATGTTGGGTTTGTTGGATTTTTCATTGATGCCTTTGAATTTTATTGATGAAGCAAACATCAATTATGGCGGTGGCTCTTCTGCTTGGGGAAGCGGCGCAATTGGAGGGGTGATTTCTTTGAAAAATGATTTTGAAAAACAAAAGCCATCTGTAACCCTTCAATCAAGTATTGGCAGTTTTGGGCAATATGATTTTCAGCTTAAAACAAATTATCAGGTTGGAAAAATTATAGGGAGGACGCGGTTTTTTTATAACGAAGCTGAGAATGATTTCACTTATCAAATCAGGACAGATTTACCAAAAGTAAAACAAGCGAACGCTCAACTTGAACAAAAAGGGCTACTCCAAGAATTTTTCTACACCCCTAAAAAGAATCAAGAATTAAGTCTTCGTTTTTGGGGACAACAAACAAATAGACAAATCCCTCCAACTATAGCTCAAACCAGAAGCAGTGCTTCCCAAAAAGATGAAGCTTTACGCGGCTCTATTCATTGGAAATTGATTCAGAACAAAATGGTTTGGAAAGCCAAGTCTGGACTTTTTAAAGAAACCATTCATTATAAAGATCCAGAGCGATTGACAGACGCATTGAGTTATTTTTGGAATGCACTTGGAGAAGTCGAAGGAGAGTATTTTTTAAATAAGAATCAACAGCTTCTGATTGGTGGAAGTCATTCTTGGACTTATGCAAATATTGAAAATTACGCAACACCTCCGCAGCGAAACCAAACCGCTCTTTTTTCTTTATTTAGACAAAAAGTTCAAAATTGGAATTTTCAAATTAATGGTCGTGCAGAGTTGGTTGATGGAAAAATGATTCCTTTTATTCCAAGCTTTGGTTTTGATGGAAAATTGACGGATTTATTGACCCTTCAAGGGAAAATTTCTCGTAATTATCGCTTACCTACCTTCAATGATTTGTACTGGAATCCAGGAGGAAATATAGACTTGTTACCTGAAATTGGCTGGGGACAAGAAGTTGGAATCACTGCTGGTCAAGAATCATCTTATAGTGCTACTTTTTTCAATCGAAAAATAAATAATTGGGTCTATTGGAGTCCGACGGATCAGGGGTTTTGGTCTCCACAAAATCTATCACAAGTTTGGAGTCGAGGGTTGGAGCAACGATTTGATTGGGTTTTCAATTTTGAAAAGAGCAGCCTGAAAATAAATGGTGGATATGATTTTATTTTATCGACTAATCAAATTGCTATTTCAAAACCAAGTATTAAGGAAGGGGAGCAATTGTGGTATGCACCGCAGCATCGAGTATTTGGAAAGATGGTTTTTTCATATCAAAATTTCCAATTCAATTATAATCATCAACTAACGGGGCCAGCCCGAACACCTAATTTTTCTACACTTGAAAAATATCATGTTGGAAATTTTTCCACCTCATTTAATATTCCACGAAAGTGGTGGAAGGGGAAAATTTTCCTTTCAATTAATAATATATGGGGCACCGATTACAGCGTAATAGAATATCGCCCAATGCCGGGCAGAAATTATCAATTACGTTTTCAATTAAAAATTAATAAATAAAAATGAAGCAAACATTTACCCTTATTGCATTAGCCTTTACTTTAAGTGCTTTTGCGCAGACGACCTCCACTTTTGAAGATTTCAATTTACCAATTGATAGTTTCTTGAATGGCAGTGATGGCAGCGGTGGATTCACCAATGGCAATCTTTTTTTACCCAACAATTATAATACAGAATGGAACTCATGGGATGGGTGGGCAATCTCAACAGATATAGACACCCAAACTCCTGGTTTTATGAACCAATACAGCGCGATTAGTGGTGGTGGTTTTGATAATTCAAGTGCTTATGCTACCACTTTTGTATTAGGTCAGAGTACACTACAATTGCAGGGAGCTGCGAAAGGCGGCACCGTTGAAGGATTCTATATAAACAATGGAACTTATCCTTATTTGAGTATGAAAGATGGCGATAGCTTTGCCAAGAAATTTGGTGGGCCAACAGGAGATGATCCTGACTATTTTTTATTGACGATTAAGAAAAGTCTTGATGGGCAAGTTAGCACAGATAGTATTAATTTCTTCCTTGCCGACTATAGAGATAGTGACAATTCTAAAGATTATATCATCAACGAGTGGACCTATATTGATCTGACTTCATTGGGGCAGGTTGATGAGTTGATTTTCTCTTTGTCAAGTTCTGATGTTGGGCAATTTGGAATGAATACACCTGCATATTTCTGTATCGACAATCTTACCACAATGGATAACGGTTCGTCTTCTACTAATCTAATCAACAAATTAGATGTAGCGGTTTATCCAAATCCAACGACTGATTTATTAATCGTTGATTGGCAAGAGGAAATGGCCAATGCTCAAATCACCAATCTTTTTGGACAGGTTTTTAAAACTCAATTTTTGCAAAAAGGAAAAAATAACCTAACGGTGAGCGACCTTCCAAAAGGAGCCTACTTTTTGCAAGTAAAAACAGAAGAGGGCATCGCTACCCAAAAATTTATTAAACAGTAAAATTTGAAACCGGGAGATCAAGAAGTCGAGATGAATAACTTTCAATCCCGAAATCCCGAAATCTCGATCTCCCGATTTCTCGTAATCATATAAAATGAATACATGCCAACAATGTGGGAGCAAATTCAAATGCGAGATAACCAACTCGAATGGTTGTTGGTGCATGGATTTGCCCCCAACATTGGCTATTGGTGAAGCGACAGATTGTCTGTGCAAAAATTGTCTGATGCAAGAAATTGAAAAACAAAAGCAGAAAGCAAAACCTCAACCACTCGTGCTCAACGTAGATTATTATATCGAAAATGGACGTTGGGTTTTTACGGAAGTATTTCATCAAAAACGGGGCACCTGTTGCGGCAGCGGATGTCGCCATTGTCCGTTTGAGCATGTTAATGTTAGGTGAAGTCATTCAAAAGGCAAAATGTTAGTGTAATTCTTTGATAGCTTTGCGGCATCTCCTCCGAGTTAACACTCAGATATTTTTATTTTGAAAAAAATCCTTATCCTCTTTTTCGGACTCCTTTTTGGTGGCAATTTGTTTTGCCAAAACCCAGATTTAGCGACTCAAGCCAAATCCCTTTTCAACGAAAAAACAGAATTGAAATGGGTTAAAAATTTTAAAGGCCGAATCAATGACTATAACGATATCGCAATCTCAATTGCTTACGATGGTTGGTTTTGCAAAGGCGTACTTCAATATATCAGAAGTGGCGAGCAATTTACTTTAGATGGAATTTTGGACAATGACAAATTGATTCTAAAAGAGATTGATGAAGGAGATAATATTGCAGGCTACATCAAAGGAATTTTAGAGAAAAATTCATTCGAGGGGAGCTGGTCAAATTTTGATAATTCCATCGGAGCGCCTATTTATTTCGACCTTTCTAAAAATCAAAAACTGGTTCCTTCTTTTTGTGGCGACGATAAATGGTTGAGGCGCTACACAGCAGCTTTTGGGAAGCAAGCAATTGAACTTTCTATCCAGAAATTACAGGAAAAGCGGGTGAGCGGAACGTTTTTTTTCAAACAAGAAAATAAAACCTATCAAGCGGCTGGTATTTGGTCAAAGCAAGACGGATTAGTCTTACAATTGAGGGATGATTATGGTAAAAATATCGGCAAATTTATTGCTCCCAAGGCATCGGATAAATTACTCAAGGGTTCGATTGTTTATAGCTCAAAAGAATTTATCAATTGTAAGTTTAAATTGACTGGAAAACTCAGTACTGGCTGTCTTGAACACAGTGATTATTTGAGCACTTATGATTTTATTTTTCCAAAAACTGCCAATGCAACTTTTAATAATTGGATAGAAAATTTAATTACAGAAAAAGCAAAAAATTTCTCTAAAATAGGAAGTCAAGTATCTGCTCAAAAAGCATCATTCACTCCAGAAGATCGCTATCATATTCGCTCCAATGGCTGGTTTGAAATTGGCTTTTTTAATGATGATATATTGAGTGGAATTTTGCTTTTGGAAAGCACTTTAGAATCGCCAGCAGCCCTTTCTGTCAATTTTGATTTAAAAGATAATCGCCCTATTCATTTCGAGGACATCTTTCGAGAAGAGTACGATCATGAATACTTTTCTGAAAATGTAATTCGATGGGAATTTACCAAACATGAATTTTATTCAAAAGATGCCTCGTTTCGTGAGTGGATAAAAGTCATTGATTTTCCTAATATGATCTTGTTGAGAAACGGAATTCATTTTAGTACTGATTTCAATCCAATTTATGGGCGCCAAGGTATTACCATTCCTTACGATAAACTCAAAGGGTTTATTAAAAAAGATAGTTGGGTCAGCTTTGTAGTCGATCAACTGTGATGGCTATCACTTTTTAGAAAAGGAACACCTTAATTTTAATTATCCTTCCTTACCTTCGCCACCATGGAAACGGCAGATTTACTTAAGAAAGTCCGAAAGATTGAGATCAAGACGAAAGGCTTGAGTAGTCATATTTTTTCAGGTGAATACCAAAGTACGTTCAAAGGGCGCGGGATGTCCTTCAGTGAGGTGCGAGAGTATCAATATGGCGACGATGTGCGCAATATTGACTGGAATGTAACTGCTCGTACCGGCACGCCTCATGTGAAAATTTTTGAAGAAGAAAGAGAATTGACTGTAATGCTGCTGATAGATGTTAGTGGTTCTTCTTTTTTCGGAACGGTCAATCAAATGAAGAATGAAATTCTCACAGAGATTTGCGCCGTTTTAGCCTTTTCTGCCATCAATAATAACGACAAAGTAGGCGTTCTTTTTTTTAGCGATCGAATTGAAAAATTCATTCCTCCAAAGAAAGGACGGCAACATATTTTGCGCATTATTCGCGAGTTGATTGATTTTGAACCAGAAGGTCAAGGCACTAATATTGGAGAAGCGCTTCAATATTTTAACAATGTTTTGAAAAAGCGTTGCATCTGTTTTGTATTGTCTGACTTCATGGCTTCGGGCTATGAGCAAGCACTGCGTATCAGTGCTCGCAGACATGATTTGGTGGGCGTGCATTTAAGCGACCCACGAGAAATGGAATTGCCAAATGTTGGCCTCATTCAAGCACTTGATCCTGAGTCAGGAAAAAAAATCTGGATAGATACTGGTTCGCGTAAAGTACGTGAAAATTTCAGACAGAACTTTGAAGATAATTTCAATTATTTTAAAACGAATTTTAGAAGAAGCGGGGCTGACTTTATCAATATCAAAACCGATGAGTCGTATGTGAACGCACTTTTGAAATTCTTTAAAAAGCGAGCCTCGTAACTTAGATTCAGAATGCAGAAAATTATATCATATTTCAAACAGTTAAGCCTTTCATCAACATGGATTGTTGTAATACTACTGTTTTCATTTTCTACGCTCACTGCTCAAGTTACTGTCCGTACGCAACTTGATACCAATTACATGCTTATTGGTGATCGGATGCGATTGCAAGTCCAAGTCAACTCCAATTCTGAATTAAAAAAAGTAGAGGGATTAATTAATCAAATTGATACTTCTGGAACAATTGAGATTTTAACAGAAACACCTTGGCAAAAGCAAGCTGGAGGCTATTTAAAATCATACACTTTTACTGCATTTGATTCGGGTTATTACAATTTACTACCACTTCCCGTCGCTTATCAAAGCGAATATACTATCGACACAGCTTACTCTAATACGCTTGGCTTCATGATTGATAACCCTGGAGTTGATAGCACATTAGCTGATATCAAACCCATCATAAAAGAGCCAACTACGTTTGAAGATTATGTACCGTATTTAATTGGGTTAGGCATTTTGTTATTACTCGCAGGCTTGATTTGGTATTTCTTTTTTAGAAGGAAAGAGGAAGTCATTGTTGAGACACCCGTTATCATCCGTCCTGCTCATGAAATTGCGCTGGAAAAACTCTCTGGTTTAAAATCTGAATCGCTTTGGCAAAAAGGATCAGTTAAAGAATACTACTCACAACTCACTTATATTTTTAGAGAATACCTCGAAAATAGATTTGATATTCAAGCCTTAGAATCTACTTCTGAGCAAATCATTTCTCAGTTAGAGAAAAAAGATTTTGATGCAAAAATGAATGATGATGTGCGACGTGTTTTGCAATCAGCAGATTTAGTGAAGTTTGCAAAAGCAAAACCAGTAGAGGAGTTTCATGTGGAGAGTTTTGAGAAGTTGGAGGCATTTGTTAAAACAACAAAGAATGATATGAACGCGGAGGCGCGGTGACGCAGAGAAATTATACTATATGAAAAGAGAAAACTTAAATCAAATTGCCGACTTGATTATTGGTGCAGCTATTGAGGTGCACAGAGAATTAGGACCTGGACTTTTGGAATCTGTGTATGAATATTGTTTGATCTCAGAGCTAAAAAAAAGAGGGTTGAGCGTTCAAAATCAAGTCAAACTTCCAGTCTTTTACAAGGGAGAGCAACTCCAAAAAGATTTCTACATTGATATTTTAGTCGAAAATGAAATTGTTATTGAGTTGAAATGCGTAGAAGTTGTTTTACCAGTTCATCAAGTACAATTAGTTACCTATCTCCGTTTAGCGGATAAAAAATTAGGGTACTTACTTAATTTCAATGTGCCTTTACTAAAAAACGGAATCTACCGAAAAGTAAATGGGTTTTAACCTCTCTGCGTCACCGCGCCTCTGCGTTCATATCCACAACAGGTGTCTTCCTAGAAAAATACAACAACGCTATCAATCCCAGCAAAACATTACCGAAGAGCTGAATTGTAAAAAATAAAATATTCGCGAAGGAGAATCCTTCCACTTCGGGAATGCCATAAATGACCAACCCCGCTGTGATGGCTGCATGATAAGAACCCATTCCTCCTGGCGCAGGCACGACCATTCCCAAAGCTCCAAAGACAAAGACCATTAATCCTTGCATCGCGGTAATGCCTTTCGTTGGCTCAAAAGCAAACATACATAGCCAAGTCATTGCAAAATACATTAGCCAAATAAAAACAGTATATCCAGCTACTGCCCAGATGTTATCTACTTTTCTAATAGATGAGATGCCTTCCCAAAAACCCAATGCAATGCCTTTTACTTTTTCAAAAAGAGCAGTTTCCATCAATTTTTTTCTAAAAAAGAAAAGTAAAACTAAGCCAATAATTGTCCCTGCTGCTCCTATTTTCAAAAGCGGGCTATTAATTAATCCATCAACTTTACTGGACAAATCTGCGTTGTCTTCCAACCATTTTAGCAACGCATCATATTCCGAAATCAAGGAAATTCCGATAACAATAAAAAGCATCAGGAAATCTAAAATTCGACCTGTCACCACTGTCCCAAAAGCCTTTTCGATTGGAACACCTTCGTAACGAGTAATGGCTCCGGGGCGTAGAACTTCGCCCAAGCGCGGAAGCCCCAAATTGGCAAAATACCCCAACATGACAGCATGATAAGAAGTCCAAAAACCAATTTTATAGCCAAGCGGTTTGAAAAACATTTGCCAACGAATAGCTCTACTGACATTACTCAATAGATAGACTATTACTACCATTGTCAACCAAAAGAAATCCGCCTCTTGAAAATCAGTAATTATCTTTTGTAAAAGACTACACTGATCTAAGGGAATACCATCTATTTGACATTGCTCCTGAAAGGCAGCGTTGTTCCTTTGATACAAAAAGAATAGAATAGAAAAACCTACTCCAAAAAAGACGATAAACTGGAGTATTGATTTCAGGGTCTTATTCAAGCCAAACTTCTTTTTAGATAATTAGGTTAATTTGTTGTTTTCATCAGGGAAGATCGCAACTGGCGTGAATTTCTTTGCTTCCTCAATGTCCATGTAAGCATAGCAGATGATAATTACCACATCTCCTACCTCTACACGGCGAGCAGCCGCGCCATTTAGACAAATAATACCTGAACCTCTCGGCCCTTTGATAGTGTAAGTCTCAATGCGCTCACCATTGTTATTATTAACGATTTGCACTTTTTCACCAGCAACAATATTTGCTGCATCCATCAAATCTTCGTCAATGGTGATGCTACCAACGTAATTTAGGTTAGCTTCTGTAACCTTTACGCGATGTATTTTTGATTTAAAAACCTGTATAGTCATAACGGCCGCAAAAATAGATATTTAATAGACTTTATT
>CALDSS010000006.1 GCA_937924495.1 uncultured Saprospiraceae bacterium | reverse complement strand
TAATAAGCTTTTTTGCTTTCCACTCACTTTTTTCTCAAGTAACATTTACGGCCAAAGATTTCGTTCCGCCCTATTATGGTGAATTTGGGTATGGTGTAAATATGGGCGCATTCAATGGCTGGCGTGATGAACAATTGGCAGATATTGCCGCTGGGAATCCTTCACTCGGTATCACTGGTTTAGGAGCCAATTCAGTTCGGGTTTGGTTGCCAGATTGGTTTACGCATGAGTGGGGTTATCATATCCGAAAAGATGCTTTCCAGCATTATGAAAATTTGGGCATGAAAGATAATGTGGTTTTCATTGGCGATGCAGCGTCAATCCATAGAGATTCAAATTACCATTGTTCTGGCCGTCTTTCTGAATCCTTCAAAAATTTATACGAACCCATTTGGGATAATGGTGAAAATGATACCCCTGTAAACGAGAATAATTTTTACGCAGCGTATATTTATAATCTGGTTTTGACCTATGGAGCACAAACCAAATATTGGGAGGTGACCAATGAACCAGATACCGATCTTGGTGGAAATGCTACCGCCATAAGAGGCTTTCCTAATAATTGGTGGGAGAATGATCCGCCTCCATGCGAAACGAAATGGGGCGCTCCAATTCAGCACTATGTGCGCTCTTTGCGAATTGCTTATGAAGTCGTAAAGTCCTTAGAACCAGAAGATTATATTGCAGTTGGAGGACTAGGAAATAAAACGTTTTTGGATGCTATCATGCGCAACACAGATAATCCAGACGATGGAAGTGTAACGGCAATTTACCCGCATAAAGGGGGAGCCTATTTCGATTGTTTGAGCTTTCATGCCTATCCGCATTTTGATGGAAGCATGAGATATTGGAGTGATCTAATTAGCGGATTTGAGTGGACTCGAAATTCTGATTTTGGGATTGATGGATTTTTTGATAGAATGGATGGAATGATTGAGGTGATGGCAGATTATGGATACACTGGTGAGGATGGAGAATATCCTTTAAAAAACCTAATTTGTACGGAAACTAATTTGACTCGAAAGTCACTGGTTGGTTTTTTAGAAGGGCAGGAGTCTCAAAGAAATTTTATCATAAAACTGATGGCTACCGCTCAGATGAAAGGTGTGAGTCAAGTTCATATTTATTCTTTGGCCGATCATCTTCCTGAAAATCAGGCGAATAGTGATTTTGATTTTATGGGTTTGTATGAAAATTTATCAGGCATTCCTCCTCATAATGGAAAAATATTTGATGCAGGTATTGCCTTTAAATCTGTGGCTACCGCATTGAAAGGGTACAATTATGACGAAGCCGCAACGAAACAATTAAATCTTTCACAAAAAGTGAGGGGAGTGGCTTTCAAAAATAATAACAACAGTCAAATTTTTGTGATGTGGGCGACCACTTTAGATGACCAAAGTGAAAGTGCTGAAATCAATTATAGTTTTCCGCCCGAAATGGGGTTTTCTGAAATGAAAAAATTCAACTGGGATTTTTCAGTAACTGGAGAAGTGGATTGTGTTACTTCAAGTGATGTATTTTTGAATGGTAGTCCTATTTTTTTAGTGCCTAATACTTCCGAAGAATTTAATTGTACTTCAGGTTTTGTTTTGAAAGCCATGCCCAATCCTTTTGAAGATGAATTTACTATAGAAATTCAAACTGATATTGATGAAATGATTTCTGCATCGCTTTTGGATGCCAGCGGGAAATTGGTGAAAGAGATAGTTGACCAGCAAAATGTTTTTATTGGAAAAACTTCTATCCCGTTGAATGTCAGTGGATTAACTTCTGGAATTTACTTTCTTTCTGTAAAAGGAATTAGCGGCAAGCGGGTTTTAAAGATGTTCAAACGATGATTTAAAATTGATGGTTTTGAATGCTATTTCAAAGCCTTTTTCAAATCATTTCTTTCAAAAATCCAAAGGAGTCCCATGAATCCAACTAACAAAAAAGAGTTCAAAAAGAAATAGGTCAATTGATTGGTCGCTAAAGTTTGATTCAGCCAAACAGAAAGGAAATACACTCCAATTCCTAAAAATAGATAAGCTAACATTTTTCCAATTTGGTAGGGCATGGGCAAGTATTTTCTTCCAAAAAAGTAAGCCAAAAACATCATTAATCCATAGCAAATGAGAGTAGCCCAAGCTGCTCCAAGATAACCGAAAATAGGAACCCACCATAGATTTAATAGAATGGTAATAATGGCACCTGTAACAGCAATGTAAGCCCCGTATTCAGTTTTATCGGTTATTTTGTACCAAACTGAAAAGTTGTAATACATACCTGCAAAAAGGTTGGCTATTAAAAGAATTGGAACAACGGATTGTCCTGCCCAATACTCGGGGTTAGTCAGAAAAAATTGCTTGAAAAAATCAAGGTAAAGAGAAATGAAAAGGAAGCCGAAAATTCCAATTATAAAAAAATACTTTGCTACATCAGCATAAGTTTGATAGGCCTCTTTTTTTTCTTTTTGAATGAAAAAAAATGGCTCTGCTCCATATTTGAAAGCTTGTGTGAAAAGTGCTAAAATCATCGCTAATTTATAATTAGCTCCATAAATCCCAATTTGGGCTTTTTTAAATTCTTCTGTACCCTCTAACAGCTTTATCATCCCAATTCTATCAAAAAGTTCATTAATTATATACGAGATTCCAACCAAAACCATTGGTAAAGAAAAATTAAGCATTTTTGTCCATAAAGCCTTGTCAATCAGCAACTTAAATTGTTTCCACTCCGGAAGCAGAAGCAGAAAAACAGTCGAACTTGCAATAATATTTGCAAGGAAAATGTAGCCTATTCCGAAAGAGGAGTCATAATAGTTTTGAACCAATTTTTTGCCTATAAATCCATCATCAAAATTTAGAATATAAGGACAGCCATAAAGAAAAAAGAAAATAAGACCGAAGGTCAATATTACATTAATTAACATAATAGTTGCAAATCGTATTGGTCTTCCATCCAGTCTTAGTTTTGCTTTTGGGATTTCGCAAAGAACATCAAATCCAACGATTGCCAACGACATATATACTAGATCAACTTTATCAGGGAATTCTTGAAATTCTGCAAAAACGGGGGCAAGGAAGTAAAAAATTATGGTGGCAAATATTGTGTAAAGTACTATGGAGGATAGTGAGACATTAAAAACTTTTTGCTTGTCGTAACTTTTGTCAGTTGCAAATCTGAAATAAGCCAATTCAAATCTAAAGGTGTAAAAAATCATTGCGAAGGCAATTCCCGCAAATAGGATAGTAACAATTCCGTATTCTTCAGGAGTAAACAAATCAGTGTAATACCTAACTAGATAGAAACTTAAAACTCGCCCCAGAATGGAACTCACTCCATAAATCGCCGTTTCACCCGCTAACTTTTTTAATGACATTTAGGTTTTCTCTATTTGAAATTCAGAAACGTAAGACTGCCAAAGGTATTATCTGTTAACCGTTTTACCAATCTGTCCTACTTTTTAAAAAAATCATACCTTCGCCAAATAAAATTTGCTCACTTATGTTGGATATTCCTTTATTAAAAAAAGTTTGTGAACTACCAGGCGCGCCTGGGTTTGAACATCGAATTCGTGATTTCGTGAAAACGGAAATAACTCCACTTGTTGATAAAGTAGAGGTTGATTCTATGGGTAATTTAATTGCCATCAGAAAAGGAAAATCTGATAAGCGAATCATGGTCGCCGCTCATCTCGATGAGATTGCTTTTATTACCACACATATTGATGATGATGGATTTTTGCGCTTCCATACTTTAGGAGGTTTTGACCCAAAAACACTTACTGCACAACGCGTCATTGTTCATGGTAAAAAGGATTTGGTAGGCGTAATGGGAGCCAAACCCATTCATGTTATGACCGCTGAAGAGCGCACCAAAATGCCAAAAATCTCTGATTATTTTATTGATTTAGGAATGCAGAAAGAGGAAGTAGAAAAGTATGTTTACGTCGGCGCTCCAATTACTCGTGAGCGGGAACTTATCGAAATGGGTAGCTGTGTCAATTCCAAATCGCTTGACAATCGAGTTTCCGTTTATATTCTTATTGAAACTTTGAAAGCGCTTAAGGACAAGGAAGTTCCGTATGATATCTATGCCGTTTTTACTGTTCAAGAAGAGATAGGCCTTCGAGGCGCAATAAACTCAGCAGGCCATATTAATCCAAATTTTGGAATTGGTTTAGATGTGACGATTGCCTACGATATGCCCGGAGCGCAATCACATGAAAAAATTACCAGCCTTGGAAAAGGTGCAGCCATTAAAATCATGGATGGTTCTACCGTTTGTGATACCCGAATGGTTGGTTTTATGCAAGACGTTGCCACTCGTCATAACATTCCTTGGCAGCCAGAAATCCTTCCTGCTGGTGGAACGGATACAGCAGGTTTACAACGCTACGGAAAAGACGGTTCTATCGCAGGAGCTATTTCAATTCCAACACGAAACCTACATCAGGTCATTGAAATGGCTAACAAAAAAGACATCGGTTCCTGTACCAAATTACTCACCAAATGTTTAAGTGAAATGGATCAGTGGAATTGGGAATTGTGATGGTCAATTAATTACTTGAAAGGTTTTAGATATTATTGATTTGTCTTTTTGAATTGAAGTCAAATAATATAGTCCATTTGGGAATTTTTCAAGATTTATCTCCCAGTCATTTGCTGTAGCTTTACTGATTTCAAAAGATTTCATTTCTTTTCCAATTAAATTGAATATTTGAATTTTATGAGGCTGGCTTCTAAACTTAACATTCAGCACTCTTGTTGTTGGATTTGGAAAAATAAAAATATCTCCTAAACCTAATTCTTGCTTTTCTACAATTTGCGTAGCACTAAAATTTCTATTCTTTAAAGATAAAAATTCAGGTTTCCATTTTGTCCTTGAGCCTGTCCATGTTCGTGGTCCCAGGGTGAATTTGCTATATCCATCATCATCAATATGAAGCCATAAATTAGAGGCCTTATGGGTTAACCTAAACCATTCCCTATCACCAGGAATAGGTTCCCATTTCCATAAATAATTGTTGTTTAAAAAATTTGAGGAAGTAGATTTGATTGTGGTGAAATTTCCGTCACTAAAAAGCCTTTCTTTTGTTGAGCTATTTATCAGATAAAAATATTCATCATTTGTCGTTTCGATAATCCAATCCGTTTCCATATTTCTGATTCCTAAATCAGTAACTCCAAATTCACCAGAGAAATTAGAAAAAAGTTTTTTGTTTGTTGCCTTATGGAATATATTCACAAGGTCCCGGTTGGTCTCTGCCCCAGGCAATTTTGGCTGCCATTTACTGCCTTCGTCAAGGTTCTCTTTTTCTGTTAATTGAACACCATTTGAATTTATTTTGTGTAAATATTTTCTGGAACCTTTATGTTTAATTCTATACCAACTCGGATCTTCTGGAATACTTTCCCAAGACCAAAGAACCTGATTGCCTGTAACAGAATGAGAAGAAAGGCTTAATGCGTTAGCGCCATTTCCATTATATAGTTTTTTTCCATTTGGCCCATGTATCAAATAAAAATAAGTGTCATCTACTTGGAGGGTTCCCCACTCAACTAATTTACCTGATACATTTGATGGTGCAGTGCTTACTCTTCTTCCAAAAATATCGCTATACAACAATCTTCCTTCTATTTTATTAGAAATATTTATCGACTGGCTACCTAAAAAAGTATTCGGTTTTTGGGTTTTCCACCGTGTATTGTCTCCACTCCAATCCGTCGGGCCCAATTGAAATTTGAAAATTCCATCACTTCCAAGATGCAACCATCTACCAGTTGCCTTATTTTTTAACCTGAACCATTCAGGATCATTTGGGATATTTTCCCAGCTCCAAAGAATATGATCTCCATGCAATATAGGATCAAAAGATGCCATACTTTTTAAATCGAGAGAAGGGCCTAATTTTCTTCCGCTTGCCTTATGAATTAAATAAAAATAATTCCCGATAGATTTTTGAATTTGCCATTCAAATTGAGTTCCTATTTCTTGAGAAGAATTAGATTTAATATTCTTTCCATTATTATCTGCTGCAATGATTCTTGAACTCGATTTATGCACTAAGTTTATTGGGGCTTCAATATTGTTTGAAGAAATAATTGACTCCTGAAATCGCCATCTTGTATTTGCGCTATTCCAGGCTCTTGATCCAAGCGTAAATAATGAGGTTCCATCTGCTGCTAAATGAAGTACTTTTTGAGATGTTTTATGGTAAAGTGTGAACCAGTCTTCATCTCCAAACTCACTTTCGCATTTCCAAAGCATATTTTCATTTGTGGTGGTTGGAGATGCTGTAGTAATTTTTGTGAAATTTCCTTCGCTCGTTAGTTTTCTTCCATTCCCAATATTTATGAGGTAGAAATATCCATCGTTCGTTCCCGCATCTTTAATTGTCCAATTGATAAGATCCTCGTTTTGAGATTGGTCAATCGGTTCGGTGATTTGTCCATCAAAAGAGTTAAACAATTTTAATCCTGTGGATTTGTGAATGATGTTGACGGGTGGGGTTATTGGGTCTGGAAAAGATTCGTGTGCAATAGCATTCGGGTTTATGCTCGATTTTTTGAAGATTAATGATTGCGGAATTTTTTGCTTTAGTAGTCCTGGACCTTTGAATTGAATATCAATTTCATCGTCCGTTAGTACAGTTTTATTTAAGTAAAGCCTTAGCGGATGGTACCCAGACTCCAAGTAAATATCTTGAAAAGTTTGAGATGGAGTGTGGTTAACGTCGCCACCTGTTACATGAATATCATGAAGCATTAGATGAGCAGGAGTTTTACTTTTTAAGTAAAAAGTATATTTCCCACTAGTTGGTGCTAAGAGATAACCTTCATATAAAATACAATGATCTTGAGAACTATTTGAAGGTAAATCAAAATACTCCAACTCTCCAGTTTGTTTTTCTTTGAAAGATTCAACTTTAGGCAAATAATTAAAATCGCCTTCTACCTTAGAAAAATTCAGACCGTTTTCGGTAGGAACTTCCTCAGCACTTGGAATCAGGGCTATATCGTAGGGTCTGGATCGAAGAGGGTTCGGAACCCTCATTTTCAGCATTTGCGCTTTTAATTCCTTTTCTAATTCAGGTAAAGAGTTCGCTATATTTGAAAGTTGTTTTGGGTCAGTCTTAAGGTCATAAATTTCGAGTGGATTATGATGATGATTAATTTTCTGTCTAATCCCAATGTGTTTTCCTTTTCTAATAGCTTGCATATTTAATCTCGAAGACAGAGGATCCCAAAATTCTATATACGGTGGTAAATCATTTTCAATTGAACCTCCTTTTAAAACATTTAAAAGAGAAGCCCCATCCATTCTCGCAGGTATTGGTTGATTGGCAACTTCTGCAAAAGTGGCTCCCCAATTCCAGATTCCACATGGGTGGTCTGATTTCGAGCTTTTATCAATTGTTTCAGGCCATCTTGCGATTACTGGCACTCGAATTCCACCATCCGTAATGTCACTTTTTTGTCCTCTAAATTGGCCATAAGATTCAAAAAAATCGGCTCTGTGTCCTTCACTTGTATGAGGACCATTATCACTAGTGAATACTACAAGTGTATTGTTGTCGATGTTTAAATCTTTTAAGGTTTGAATTAAATCTCCTACACATTCATCCAGGCGCCTCATCATTGTAACATGTTTTTTCTCCGTTTCAGGCCAATTTTGATTTAAGACTTCTGGATAATGCCAGGAATCAATAGTTCCAAAAGCGGTATTTACAAATGGAGTGGTCGAGTTTGGCCCCGTCCATTTTATTCCACCATTCAATCCTTTTCCCGCTGGGTATTTTGAAGTGGGAATTTGCATTTTTTGGTGCGGAACATCATACGCTAAATAGAGAAAAAATGGCTGATCAGGATTGTCTGTTTTATGATCGATTATATTTTTTTTTGCTCTTGCGGTAAATAAGTCAGTAGTATATGTTTTTTCTGTGCCAGACGTGATTTTTTGAAAACCTTCATATACAAACGCCTTTTTTTCAGTAGTGCCATTTCGAGGATAATGCTCGTGTGCGGCCACATGATCGAGATAACCAAAGAAATCATCGAAACCTCTTCTTAAAGGATGTCCCGGCCAATTGCTATTTTCCGAGCCAGCTAATCCATGCTTTCCTACCATGAAGGTTTTATAACCAGCAAACTGCAACATTTTGGGAACGCTTAAATCGTTGGGTAGCGGAAAATCAAAAAAGTTATCTCTTGCAGTTGCGTGTCCTGAGGTTAGTCCTTGCAAAAAACTTGATCTAGATGGTGCGCAAAGCGGAGTTGTATAATGATCTGTAAGCACCATACCATCCAAAGCCATTTCATCCAGAAATGGAGTGTCAAAATTTGGCCCTGACTTGTGATCTTGATACAAATGTCCAAGGTCTCCATAACCCATATCATCTACGAGAATAAATATGATATTGGGTTGATTATTTTGTGAACACAAAGCGCTTGAAAAAAATAACAAGAATAGAAGGTTCCAGATTTTCATATAATAAAATATTGGTTACGTAGTACTTTTTAAAACCAAGACAATCAAAAATAAGAAAATTGATTGAGAATCAAATACTTGCGATTATTTTTCAATCTTTACCCAAATTCATTTTTATGCATTTTGTTGATGAAATTACAATTGAGAAAATTGTCGAAAAACTTGGGAACGACGCAGTTACTGTTCAAAACTTAATAGATAATTACTCTAATACGGAGCCAGCGCTTTTAGGCTATTTTTTCTCCGAAGACACCCATGCTTTTACCAATCCTGAGCGGGAGTGGATGCTGTTTTTATTAATGGTTATTTTGGAAAGCTCAAAACTCAGTTCTGAAAAAGAAATTTTTTCTGAGAAAAAAATTTTAGATATAGAGGAAAAAAACTGGACAATTCTTCAGCAATCCAGTGGCAAAACTTTCAGAGACCGTTTGGATATATTTTTTGATGGGTATAAACAAGAAGACCTTTTGGCATTTGTCGAAGATTCCGTTTCAGATGCTGAGGATGAAGTCATTTCAAAAGAAGGACGAGAGCCAATGTTTATCATGTTGAAGACCATTATTGATGTTTTAATTGAACATCATTAATATCCCCCCTAATTTTAAGCCGTAAACTGGAATAGAATTAGCCTTTAAATAATCCAACCGGTCCCTCTTATGCAAATAAACTTACGCGTTTTCATAGTTCTTATACTTTTATGTTCTGTAATTTCCAACCTAAAAGCTGAATGCACAGCTGGAGAAAAGCAAATCATCATTGACTTCAAATCTGACCCATTTGCCTGGGAAAATTCGTATAAACTCATTAACCAAAGTGGACGAGTCCTTTTAAATCGCGGTTTTTTTTTAAAAGGCGACACCTTGTACACGGATACCTTGTGTGTTGCTGCTGATGAATGTTTGACTCTGATTTTTCAAGATTTTGCGGAAGACGGACTTAACTTTGGAGGAAGTTTTAAGGTTTATGTTGACGGAAACTTAGAAGTGAATCTATCTGAATTTTCCACCCGATATCAATTCGATTATATAGACTGCATCTCAGGAAGTATCTGTAATGAAGCAACATCTGTTACGGAAGGAACGCATCAAATCGACCAAAATTTATCTACGCAATGGTATAGTTTTCAACCTGATCAATCAGGCATTTATAAGATTTCAACCTGCTATCCAGAAAATCTATGCAATACCGCTATCTCTGGTTTTGATTTTTGCAACCCTATAAATGAAAATCAGAACATACAAGGTACTCTATTTTTCAATGATGATGAATGTCTTCAGTTGGCCGAGATTACAGTAAATTTACTGGGCGGAAAAGAGTATTTTTTGAAAATAGGAAGCAGTGATTTTAGTTGTAATAAAGGAGGAATTAAATGGTCTGTTGAGTTTGAAGGTTTAGTGACGGGATGTATGGACTCACTTGCCTGTAACTATAACCCAATTGCAACAACTGATGATGGTTCTTGCAAATTTGCAGGAGACCCTGATTGCCCGGCTGGGCCTGACCTTGCCGTATCTCAAATTACTTTTGAGCGCTCATTAAGAAGAGATGTCATTACTAATCAGGAAGATTGTTTTAGAACAGAAGGTTGTTTGAAAGGGTATGGCCCCAGAACGGTGATTCGTTTCGATACTAGATTCGATAATATTGGGGAAACCGATTACTTCATTGGAGTTCCGCCTGCCAACACAAACCAGATAACTTCTCAATGGGAATTCGATGATTGTCATCAACATTGGCATTATGAAGGATATGCGGCCTATTTACTTTTTGATCAGGATGGTAATGAAATTCCAATCGGTTTCAAAAATGGCTTTTGTGTCATTGATTTAGATTGTTCTCCAGGTCACCAAGAAAAATATACTTGCGAACTACAAGGTTTGTCTGTAGGATGTTCAGATACCTATCATTACTATTTAGATTGTCAATGGATTGATATTACTGATTTAGAAGATGGTATCTACACTTTTGTCCAAGTTGTAAACTGGGATCATTCGCCTGATGCGTTAGGTCGATATGAAACCGACTACACCAATAATTGGGCTCAAGTTTGCATTAATGTTTTCACAGATACAACTTTCAATTATACGGGGTACGAATTGGTGAATGACTGCCCTACTTATATTGATTGTCTCGGAATTCCAAACGGAACAGCTACTCCAGATTGCGAAGGCAATTGTAACGGAAGTCGTCTGACAGGTGATATCAACAAAGATGATGAAAGAGATTTGATAGATGTGATGGACTACGTTCACGAAAGTTTTGATAATTCATCAAGCATTCATGATTGTAAAGACCTGACTGCTGATGGCAAAATTAATGTTTGGGATGCTGCATTGATTTTAGAGTGCTCTTTGCACGAAGGGCAGGCCCCTCAACCAGGCCATGGACATTCACCTTGTGAGTTTCCGTTTAACGTGACGAATCCTTTTGATTCCGTTTGGTTGGGAATAGGGGAGGTAAATGGAGCAGATGGTTACGTAGATATTCTATACAAATCCCCTTACGGGAAAATGGAAGGGTTCCAATTTGAAATAGGAGGCTTAGAAATTAGCTCCGTTCAATCTCTAATTTCAGGTTTTAATGTTTCTGTTTTTAATAACGAAAATGAATTGCTTGGACTTTCTTACGAAGAAACAGCTTTGCCAAAAACAATTGAATGGGAACCGTTTTTGCGCGTATATGTAGAGCAATTCTATACGGATACGATTTGCATAGAATCGGTTGAAGGTTTGATAAATGAAAATCTGGAAACCATGATTTTGGCAGGAACTGAATGTGGAGCTGGAGATATTTCTTCTACCAACGAAATTAGATTAAATCAGTTTTCCAGTCAGGTGGTTCCCAATCCATTTTCAAATAAAGCAAAAGTTGTTTTTGAAAATATTGAGAATAATTTGGTTCATTTCGTCGTCTTTGATGTAGCAGGAAAAGAAATATTGAAAATTGATAACCAAAGAGGCGAATCTATCGAAATTTCAAATTCCGAAATAGGTTCAGGTTTATTTATTTATAAAATCGTTAAAGGACAAAAAATAAGCACGGGTAGATTCATTGTAAAATAAATTTGCTGGTGCTTTAAAATAAGCTTCACCGTTCATAAATTTTTTTGATAAACATGAAGAAGTCATTACTACTACTAATCTGTTCAATTTTAATTATTCAAATTGGTTTTTCACAAAAAGGAAATTTCAAATTTGAGAAAAATACCAGTCAAAGAACAGCAAAGGATTACCAAATAAATTCCAAAAGAAATTTCAAAAACCTGCCCCTAACAAAAAGAGGTTTACAGGCAGCTGAAAGCAAATTTCAGATTCAACAATTGCAGCCCAAAAACAAGTCTGGTTTGAAAGTTACGATGTTCGATTCCAATAATCGTCCGGTAGCAATTTCAGGAAAGTTGGAAGATATGCCATTGAAAAATTCGAGCATGGAAGCTCGCTCCAATTTGTATTTAGAAAGTGTAGGCGAGATTCTAAAAATTGAAAATCCGTTGAATGAATTTCAATTAAAAGAAGAAAAAAGAGATGATTTAGAGTTTGCTCATCTGAAATATCAACAAATTTTTAAAGGTCTTCCGATTTATGGAGCTGAGGCAATTTTACATGCTAAGGCTGGAGAGATTTTCATGCTCAATGGAAGAACTTTCCCAACTCCAAATATTCAAAGTGTAACGGCTCAAGTATCTGATAATCAAGCCATTGAGAATGTGAAACGTCATTTACAAGTAGAGAAAAATATTGAATATCAGAACGATGTAAATGAAAAAGAAATCGGTGGAGCACAAGAAACTGCCGAATTGAAAATCTATTATTCAGAAAATCAGATTACTGATCCAAAATTGGTTTGGCACATTGCCATTTTTCCAAATAGAATAAAACGATTTGAGTATTTCGTGGATGCAATGACGGGTGAAGTGATTGATCACTTTTCAAGTTTTTGCCAATTCACGCATCACAAATTTGAAGGAAAAGGACATTGTAATCATGCGCAGCATGAAGCGCCAGAATATAAAGTTCCTATCAATATAGAAAATCAGAAAGAAGGAATGATGGATGGCCCAGAAACGGCTACAGCAGTTGATTTGAATGGGATAAATAGAACCATAAACACCTATAATGTGGGTTCCAATTATTTCATGATTGATGCTTCTAAAGATATGCACCAAGCAGGTCGATCTTCATTTCCTAATAGCGCTGTGGGAGTGATTTGGACTATTAATGGGCAAGGTGGCACTCCTGCAAGAAGTTCAAGTTTTCAACCGATTCATGTCGTTTCGAACAACAATGCTTGGACAGATCGCCGCTCAGTTTCAGCGCATTTCAATGGTGAGTCTGCTTACGATTATTTCCGTCAGGTTCACGGACGAGTTTCTATCAATGATAAAGGTGGAAATGTAATGTCTTTCTACAATATTGCTGAAGACGATGGTTCTGATATGGATAACGCATTCTGGAATGGACAACACATTTATTATGGAAATGGAGCTGTTGCTTTCACCAGTTCTCTCGCGAAATCTTTGGATGTAGCGGGCCATGAAATGTCACATGGGGTGGTTCAAACTACTGCAAATCTTGCTTACCGAGGCGAATCTGGCGCGTTGAATGAATCCTTTGCAGACATCTTTGCCACTATGATAGATCGAGATGATTGGAAAATTGGAGAGGACATCGTTAATCGCCAAATTTTTAGTTCAGGTGCGATGAGAGACCTTTCTAATCCAAAAAATGGTGGAAACAGCTTGAATGACGAAGGATACCAACCTGCGCATTACAATGACCGATACAGAGGGTCGCAAGACAATGGCGGAGTTCACATTAATTCAGGTATCCCAAATCATGCTTTTTACTGGTTTGCAACCAACCAGAATGTTGGGAAAGAGCGAGCGGAAAAAGTATTTTATAGAGCATTGGATAATTACTTGGTGGCTTCTTCTCAGTTTATAGATTTTAGAGCAGCAGTAGCTCAATCAGCAACTGATTTGTATGGCACTGCGATTGCAGAAATTGCACATCAGGCGATGGATAGAGTTGGTATCCCCGGCACTTGGGATCCTTCTACGGGAAATGATTATCAAGATGATTTGGATGAAAATCCAGGAAATGAATTTGTCATGTTGACCGATGAATCAGCAAGCGCCATTTATTTGGCAAATGAAGGAGGTACTTTAATTGGAAATCCATATTTGGATGAATCAATTATCAGTAAGCCAAGCGTATCTGATGACGGTGCTTTTGCTGTATTTGTGGGGGCAGACAAACACATTTATGAGATTGATATCAATGCTGGATCGTATGGAGCAATTAGTACTTCGCCCATTTGGAGAAATGCTGCTATTTCAAAAGATGGCTCTAAGGTGGCGGCACTTTCAGATGAGGAAGACAATGGGCTTTATGTTTTCAATTTTAATGACGGAAGTAATAGAAAATTTGAATTATATAATCCGACTTTTACCCAAGGCGTTACTACTGGTGATGTTCAGTATGCTGATGTTTTGGAATGGGATTATTCAGGAGAGTGGGTGATGTACGATGCGCTCAATAGTGTTGAAGGTAACTTCGGTGCGGTGACCTACTGGGATATTGGATTTGTAAATGTGATTGATAATACTACAGATAATTATGCAGCAGGGGAGGTTCAGAAACTTTACTCTTTGGTACCTGAAAATGTAAGTGTTGGGAATCCAACTTTCGCAAAGCTTTCTCCTTATGTCATTGCTTTTGATTATTATGATGAGGCTGATGATGTGCACGATTTGCTTACCGCAAATTTAGAAACTGGTGATGTGAGTGATCCACCAATTTTCCGCACCAATGATTGGACGGTTCCTAATTTTAAGCCAGATGATACTAAAATGTCTTTTGATGCAGCTACCAATGCGGGTACAAAAGTCATCGCATTGAGAGATATTTCTGCGGATAAATTATCACCTGCTGGAGATCCTGCAGTATTCCTCGAAGGGGGTAGAATAGGTGTTTGGTATGCTAATGGAGAACGTATTTTGACTGACGTCGAAAGTGTTGATAATCAAGCTGTTGTAACTGTTTTTCCAAATCCAAATGACGGAGAATTTACATTGAAATTGGATGGCATCAATGGAAAAGAAAACAGTGTTGAAGTATTCAACTTGATAGGAGAGAAATTACATCTGGAAAAAATTATATTAGGAAAAAATAAATTAAACTTGAATTTCTTGTCAGATGGGACTTACTTTGTATCCATAAAATCTGATGGCCGAGTTCTGAAAACAGAAAAATTGGTCATTTTGAAATAGAAGTTGTTTAAGAATAGAGTTTAGATGTGAAAATTCGAGGTTAAAGGTTCTGAAGAAGTCAAATTTTCAATTCATAGCCTTAGCTACGGATTTAAAATTTGTCAAAATCAGGTTCTTTAAAATCGGATTTGCAACTTAAAATCTATTTTTAAACAACTTCATAAGTTAAATTGGCTCAGAATATAAATTAGGCTTGCTTCATTTTGAAGTGAGCCTTTTTTTATTTTTTAAACAACTTCAGCCACAAAAGACACAAAAGCAATCCTTTTGTCTTTCTTTTGTGCCTTTTGTCGTTCAAAAGAAATCAATGAAAAGAATAACAGAACAACCTTCCAACTACCGGCACCTCGATAAAATGTCCACGGAGGAATTATTGAGAAATATGAATCAGGAGGACAAAACAGTCCCTCATGCTGTGGAAAAAGCAATTCCATTCATCATTCCTTTAGTTGATGTGATTGTTGACAAAATGAAAAAGGGAGGTCGATTATTTTATATCGGTGCAGGCACGAGTGGCCGATTGGGAATTGTAGATGCCTCTGAATGCCCACCAACCTTCGGCGTTCCGCATGACTGGGTAATTGGTATCATCTCAGGCGGAGATTCTGCGATTCGAAAAGCAGTGGAATTTGCAGAAGACAGCACTTCTCAAAGTTGGAAAGACTTATCTGAATATTTAATTAATAAAAATGATGTAGTGATTGGTATTGCGGCCTCAGGCACTACTCCTTATGTCGTTCATGGCCTTACTAAATGCAGAGCTGAAGGAATCACCACTGGATGCATTACTTGCAACCCTGGCAGTCCAATGGCAGAGCAATCAGACTTCCCAATTGAAGTAATTGTGGGACCTGAATTCGTGACGGGAAGCACGCGCATGAAATCTGGAACAGCTCAAAAGTTAGTGCTCAATATGATTAGCACTTCTGTCATGATTGGTCTTGGCAGGGTGGTCGATAACAAAATGGTCGATATGCAGTTGAGCAATAATAAATTAGTAGATCGAGGCACTAAAATGATTCAGAATGAATTAGGAATCAGTTATTCAGAAGCAAAAGACCTTTTATTGAAAAATGGAAGTGTGCGAGCGGCAATTAAGGATTACAAAAGTGTTAGGTGAAATTCTTTGGTTACTTCAATAACTACCGAAAAAAATAAGCTCTTTTATTCTTTAACTTAATTCTGTCCAAGTACATACTTTTATCAAAATAGATCTTAGTACAGGACAAAAAATAGGTTTACTAAACTTCTCCTTAAATTAAAGGTTCGATTTTAAAAGATTGATATCGGAAGCTACTTTAAAATTAAGTTTAGTAAACCTCCGATTCTTCTTCTGTCCTGTACAGAGAAAATAGATAACAATTTGGTTTATCTAAGTAATCGTGCATTTATGGCATTTATTTTATTTCTCCTTGCGCTTCGCCACTCGTAATAACTTATCAATTTTCTCCAATAACTCATCTGGGCTGAATGGTTTTCC
>CALDSS010000005.1 GCA_937924495.1 uncultured Saprospiraceae bacterium | reverse complement strand
CGTATGGAAAAGGTAGGCAAAAACCAACCACATCATACTTACTTGTGCTGTCTTTGCACCCTGAGGAATAGAACCAGAACCCACTACCAAAAAGTAGAAACCGATTCCCAATAAAATCAGACCAAAACCATATTTCATGGCTGCACTTGGGTTGTACTTACTCTCCCACCAACGAGAGAAAAGCGGCGCAAACATGATAATGAACAACGAATTCAAAATACCAAACCATGTCGCTGGCACCTCAGTTCCTGTTGCAGAAAATTCGCGATTGATTTTGTATAAAACGATACCCCAAATGGCTACGAAACTAATTCCTAAAATAATATTAGAAAGAGAGATTTTGCTGAACGTTTTAGAGAAGAGTTTACCAAGCACCCAAGTAATGATCAGCAATGGAACAATCGTTACCAGCAAATCAACTATTTTAAAAGTATTGGCTGCACTTCCAGATAATGCTCGTGCGGTATAGTCTTTTGCGAAAATCGACATAGAACCTGCAGCTTGTTCAAACGACGCCCAGAAGAAAACAGTGAAAAATGCAAAAATTGCAACTGCAATCATTCTATCTCTTACAACTGGAGCATAACGAACAATACGCATCCCCAATATCGTAAATAAAACGACACCCATAGCTGCTAAAATATTATTGGCCATGCCTTCGCTGACGAGTGGCATTTTACCAATCTTGGTCAACGGATCATTGAAAATCCAAAGTAAGGACATCAAAGTAAAACCAGCGATTAATATTTTATCCACCATCGTAAATGGATTCAATTTGTCACCTGCTTCCAAAACAACTTCTTCATCTTTCACGACTTCAGGTTTATTGCCAATATCTCCAAAAAGAGAACCTGCAAACCAAAACTGAAGCATTCCAAAGAACATGAAAATACCCGCTAAACCGAAACCCCAACTCCAACTTACTTTTTCACCTAAATAACCACAAAGCATGATACCTAAAAATGCTCCGGCATTTACACCCATATAGAAAATGGTATAGGCACCATCTTTTTTCTCAGGATGATCTTTATACATTTTGGAAATAATGGAGGTCATATTGGGTTTGAAAAAACCGTTACCGATTATCAAAAAAGCAATACCGATGTAGAGAAACATCGGGGTCTCTACTGCCATCGAGGCGTGGCCAACCGTCATCAGTAGCGCCCCAATCACAACCGCAATCCGATAGCCAATAATCTTATCTGCAATGTATCCACCAACAATGGGTGTCAGATAAACCATCAAGGCATAAGTTCCCAAAAGCGAAAGTGCTTCTTCACGCTCCCAAGCCCATCCAGGGTTGTCACTTGTCGTTCCTTCAATTAGGAAAATTACCAATAAGGCGCGCATTCCGTAGTAGGAAAATCGTTCCCACATCTCTGTAAAAAACAGTACAAAAAGCCCCGACGGGTGCCCCAGTACTGAACCTTGTTTTTCTATTAAGTCGAAATTTTTATCAGACATAAGTTTTTAAGTTAGTTTAGATTTATGAAGTGATTTAAACTTTTCAAATAAGCTGTAAATAATCTCAAATTGAACCTGATTTTGCCAAAAATTAAATCCGTAGCGCGGCTATGCATTGAATTTTTGGCTTCTTCAGAACCAATTTTATATCATTTTCGCATCTATTCTAAAAGTTTAAATCACTTCTATGTTAATGTTCTGAAATTTTATTTTTTAATGCGTTGATTCTACTTCCAAATCTTCTGCACCGTGGGTCAATCGTTTTAATGGTTTGATTAAGAATAAAACCAAAATACCAAAGACCGTACAGAAAACGGCAATCCCTGTGAAAATAGCAAATTCACCAGCAGATTCGGAAAATTCACCCAAGAGACCTGCAACCTTATTTCCTAAACCTGTAACGGCAAAATAAGCACCCATCATGAAAGCTACCCAACGTGCCGGTGCTAATTTGGTGATGAATGAAAGCGCAACAGGTGAAGCACAAAGCTCCCCAATCGTATGGAAAAGATAAGCTAAAACCAACCAAGTCATTGCTGATTTTTCAACTACTTGCTCACCATCCATTACTACTTCAGTGGTTGCTTTTGACATAAAAAGGAATCCCCATCCCATGATGATAACTCCAACTGCCATCTTGAAAAGAGAAGAAGATTCTTTTCCTCGGTTTTGCCACCAAATCCAAAAAGAACCGACTAGGGTAGCAAATATTAAAATAAATATCGCATTGACGGATTGAAACCATGTAGCAGGCACCTCAAAGCTTCCAAGTGATAAATCTGTTTTTTCGTTGGTGTAAATATTCAAAAGGCCTCCTGCTTGTTCAAAAGAACCCCAGAAAACCATAATGATTAAAAAGGAAAGATAAACCACTAAGATTCGATCTTTCTCAACTTTATTTCCATCATTATAAATTACAATTCCGATTCCGACAGCAAAAGCCAACATCGCGATGAGCAAACCATAATCCCAAGCGCCATTTACGAAATAGACATAAGCTCCTAAAGCCAACATCGCGAAAAAACCAATCATGGAATTGGTGCTTTTGAAAATTCCTGAAATCAAATCAGGTCTTGGCGCACCCTCTTCATCTTCTTCTTTAACGAGATTACCGACGTCTTTCAAATATTTTTGGCCCCACATATAAACAAGTTGGCCAAACAACATCCCAATACCGGCCAATCCAAAACCATAGTGCCAACCAATTCTTTGTCCGACATATCCTACCAAAAGGGCTGATACTGCTGCTCCAAGATTGATTCCCATATAAAAAATATAGAACCCCATATCTCTACGGTTATCTCCTTTGCCATAAAGGCCACCGACCATGGTAGAGATATTTGGTTTAAGGCAGCCTACACCAAGAACAATCAAGGCCAAACCAGCATAAAATGCCCAAAGCGCTTCGATTGCTAAAATACCATGACCAAAAACTAATAAAGCGCCGCCAAGCATAACGGCCTTCTTTTGTCCGATATATTTATCTGCTAAAATTCCACCTGGAATAGAAGCTACATAAACAAACATGGTGTACCATCCATACAAAGCTAAGGCTTCCCCATTCGTCCATCCAAAACCAGGATTGTCTCCAGTTGTCTCGGCAATAAGAAACAAAACGAGAATGGCTCGCATTCCGTAATAGCTAAACCGTTCCCACATTTCCGTAAGGAAAAGAACAAACAAACCAATAGGATGCCCAAATAATTGGGGCTGGTTATCAAGTGCTTTTGAACTCATAAAAACTTGTTTACTTATTTCTTTGAAAAAATTGTGTTTGAGCCAGTCCAAAATTCTAATTTCGACCAGACCACAATTTTTTCAAAGAACAGATTGTTAGCAAAACAGCCTAAAATTAGATTTTTCGCTTAAAAAGCAGGCAAGATTGTAATTTTAATTTGGATTGCCATGCCTCTTACCGAATAAAGGAACAATCATTCAACTCCTAACAGTAAAAAACTTTTTTATCAGTTTTCTAAAGGAATTAAATTTTCACTCGGAACAATTTCCACCGTCCAACCTGCTCCTTCTACAATAAATTCAATCAGCTCCAAAGTCGTGTTGGCTTGCTCTTTTGCAGTATTGAGCAACTCGCTATCTACCGCTGATTTTTCGATGTATTCTTTTGCTTTTTTGTTGAGCGCCGTGTAATCTTTTGCGGTAAAGCCATTGAAAGTCCCCTGCTGCAAATCATAAAAATCTACTTCATGATCAATCGAAAGCACTTCTGGATCAGGTAACTGGCTGATGACAATTTTCTTTTCTGCTGGCAAGGCATCAATTTTCATATTTCCCAAATCATACCCCACTGAAACCTTCGCTTTCACCCGAAGCAATGCCTTTTTCCGAAAGGGACTGATGTCGTAGTAATAATAATCTTTATGGTCATAAATCTCAGAGAAATACCCCTCTACCGTTATGAGTTTGGTGACTTTTTTAATCTTTTCTAAAAGAACAGTAGATTGTTCTTCCACCGTGGCGGAAGTCTTTTTGTAGTACCAA
>CALDSS010000004.1 GCA_937924495.1 uncultured Saprospiraceae bacterium | reverse complement strand
CACTTTTTTGCCTTTAAAAGTATCTGCATAATTTCTAACCGAAATGGCATCTAAAAACAACTTGACAATTCCAGGGTAGCTGCCGTTGTACTCTGGCATTACAAAAACTATCTTATTGGCAGGAGAGAAAAACTCGTCTTGCAACTTGATAATCTGAGCAGATTGAACTTCTCCATCGTACATGGTAGAATGTAGAATTTCTCCATTTATATCTTCCAAATCAAGGTATTTTACTTCCTCCTCTGTTTTTGATTTCAAGATTTCAACTGTCGCTTTCGCGAAAATTTGAGTGAGATTTCCTTTTCGGTTGGTTCCGTTGATGACTGTAATCATGAATAATTAAAATGAAAATTAAAATGAGAATGAAAACCAGTTTTTGATTTTCATTATTTAATCCGCCATTCGAACAATCTTTGGGTAGAATTTTCCTAAAACTTCCACCAATTCATGCTGATAGGCCATTACTTTTTCAATGTCTTTGTAGGCCATGGGCGCTTCGTCGAGGTCTCCTCCGATGAGTTCTACACCTGACTCTAACAAGACGTTTTTCATAACACCTTTTGTGATAGATTGTTTTGCTTTGGTACGAGACATTGTACGTCCTGCACCATGAGAAGCGGAATTCAAGGAGTCAAAATTTCCTCTTCCTCGAACAATAAAACCTGGAGCAGTCATCGATCCTGGAATAACTCCAAGCACATCTTTTCCTGCTGGAGTTGCTCCTTTTCGGTGAACAATTACCTCTCGTCCATCAGACAATTTTTCCTTCCATGCAAAATTGTGATGATTTTCAACTTTCGCTAATGGATTGATTCCCAATGATTTAGCCATTCGAAGGTGAATGTGATTATGACAAGCAGAAGCATAGTCTCCTGCCAAATTCATCGCCAACCAATACTCTTGACCTTCCTGAGAATTCAAATCCAACCATGCCAGATGTTTTGCAGTTTTTGGCAAACGACATTGGTCGATAGCGACTTTGGTATAATATTGAGCAATGTTTGCTCCTAAACCTCTCGAACCAGAGTGGGTGAGGAGTGCCACATATTTTCCAAGTGGTAAATTCAATTCATTTTTTGGGTCGGTCATTTCTACAATTCCAAATTCCACAAAATGATTACCTGAGCCAGAAGAGCCGATTTGAGTAGCTGCTTTATGTTTCAATCGTTTGACCACTGAAATTTCTTTGAACTCGGGTCGAGCCAAAACTTCATCATCCATGGGCGCATCAAATACATCTTGATTAAATCGAGAATTTTCACCCAACAGATTTTTGAATTTGATCTTGTCTGAATCTAATTTTTCGGGTGGCAAATCAAAAATAGAAAGAGCCATACGGCAACCAATGTCCATCCCAACGCCATACGGAATCACAGCATTTTCAACGGCCAAAACTCCACCAATCGGCAAACCATAACCTTGATGCGCGTCTGGCATCAATGCTCCAGCCACCGCCACAGGCAGTCGCATTGCCGTGTACATTTGATTTAGGGCACCTTCTTCGATGCCTTCTTGTCCAAAAATCGGGAAAGCTTTATGAGCCTCAGAAATTGGAATTTCTTTTTCTGACTCTATTTTTTTGTAATGAGAAATCAATCCGCGAGCAATTGGACTTAAGATTCGGTCATCCAAAAAATCCTTTGGAGACTCCGCCACTTTTTTCAAAATATCCAATACCTCATTCGTCGAAAGACGTTTATATTCTTTCTGACAAATATTGATAGCCAATCCAATAACTGAGGACTGTGGGTATCCGATTTTTTGAAGATGCTTACCGCGAAGTTTTAATTTCGATGCCATTATTTTATTGTTTTAGACTATCTCTGCCCAAAACATTGCACAGGCAGGATGCCTGTGCTACAATGATTATTTGTAGGAATAAGTTCCCGTCTCTCCTGTAATTATGACTTCTTCTCCTTTTGCTTTTTCTACGCGACCAATGATTTGCGCATCAATATTGAAGGATTTCGAAATGTCAATTACTTTCTGAGCATATTTTTCAGGAAGGTAAACTTCCAACCTTGTACCCATATTAAATACGCGATACATTTCTTCCCAAGAAGTGCCTGATTCATCATGAATCATTTGGAAAAGAGGAGGAATTGGAAGGAGATTATCTTTTATGATTTTTCGGTCTTTGATAAATTTCAAAACTTTAGCCTGGCCACCTCCTGTATTGTGAATGATACCTGTGATATGTTTTCGATATTTATCCAAAACTTGTTTTAGAACAGGTAAAAAAGTACGGGTAGGAGAGAGGACTAATTTGCCAATAGTGATTTTCTTTCCGTCAATTTCTAAAGTATCGGTTAGCTTTTTACTACCAATGTATATGACCTCTTTTGGCGTATTTGCATCAAAGGTATCAGGGAATTTTTTCGCATAAGATTTATGGAAAATATCATGACGAGCGGAGGTCAAACCATTGCTGCCCATACCGCCGTTATATTCAGATTCATAAGATGATTGGCCGTAAGAGGCCAAACCAACAATTACATCGCCTGGTTGTATGTTGTTGACAATCAGTTCTTTACGGCGAATTCTGGCGAAAGCCGTATAACCAACATCTATAGTTCTAACGATGTCTCCTACATCTGCTGTTTCTCC
>CALDSS010000003.1 GCA_937924495.1 uncultured Saprospiraceae bacterium | reverse complement strand
CTTTTGGCAGATTATAATGATAAATTAGGCACCAGAAATAATACGCTTGACGCTCAAATTGCAGCAGTGACGGAGAAGTACAATTCTTTAAAAGCTAAAGAGTTAGATGCCTTAAACAGTGGGGATGATGATGGTTTTTATCCAGCTAAAGTGGTGAATCGATTTGCAGTGACTGATTTTGGGGTTTGGAATTGTGACCGGCCATATTTGCCTAATGATGACGAAATTCAAAGCGCATTTATTGACGATAAGAATAACAAGTACGATAATCACACTGCATTCTTAGTTGATAAAACAAAAAATACAATTGTAAAATATTATGCGACTGATGGTACCAAAGTGAATTTCAATAACAAAACTGAAAACTTACTTTGGATTGTTACTAATGATGAAAAGTTAGCTGTTTTCCGTCCAGAGGATTTCGCTAAATTAGAGGATGATGCAATTGATTTGACCTTCGTAATGAACGTTGATGAAAGAAGGCCTACTTCCGAGGCAGAGTTGAGAGAGATTCTCTATTTCTAAGAAATATTACTAACCTATACATAAAACAAATCCCGTATCTTCTTTGAAGAATCGGGATTTAGTTTTTGGACTATGATTACAAAAGTTCAAATTAGATTATTCCAACTCGTACTCTTTGATTTTTCTATAAAGTGTCCGTTCAGAAATGCCTAAATCTTCTGCAGCCTCTTTTCTACGTCCTTTATGTTTTTTCAAGGCTTTGCGAATCATCTCTTTTTCCATTTCGACAAGCGACAGATTTTCTTCAACCGTTTCGGTAGGTTGGAAGCCTCCGTTGGATGGCTGATTAATTATAATTGGTCTTCCGCTTCTTGGAGTATTATCGATTTGAATATCTTGGTTTTGTAATTCGTTTGCAGGTAGTGAAGGCGTGTAATATTGTTCGACAGGTTGACCAACGGGCATTTCCAAATCATTGGTTTGAGCAAGGCCGTAAACTAAATTTTTCAGGTCTTTCAGGTCTGCTTTCATTTCAAAAAGAAACTTATATAAAATATCTCTTTCGTCAATTGAAGAACCATTGGAGCTCTTCCCATTTCTCGCAAGTACCGGTAGATTTCGTTGCAAAAGGTGTGGGAACATCTCCATCAAGGTGTCCGGTGTAATCATTTTATCATCAGCCATCACAGAGAGCTGTTCAGCCAAATTTCTCAGTTCTCTAATATTACCTGGCCAATTATACTGTTGTAGAACTTGATATGCTTCAGGACTTAATTGAACTGAACTCGTTCTATATTTAGTGGAAAAGTCAACTAAGAATTTTCTGAAAAGCAGCGGGATGTCAACTGTTCTATCTTTTAATGATGGAATTCGAATGGGAACGGTATTCAAGCGATAATACAAGTCCTCTCTAAACTTTCCTTGCCTTACTTTATCTAATAAATCCACATTTGTAGCGGCCACCACTCGTACATCTGTTTTTAAAACTTTAGAAGAACCTACTTTGATGAACTCTCCTGATTCCAAGACCCTCAATAAAAAGGCTTGCGTATCCAGCGGCATATCTCCAATTTCATCTAAGAAAATGGTTCCTCCATCTACGGTTTCAAAATATCCTTTTCTATCACCGGTGGCACCCGTAAAAGCTCCTTTTTCATGCCCAAACAATTCTGAATTAATAGTGCCAGAAGGAATCGCTCCTGTATTGACTGCAATGAAATTATTATGCTTTCGAGCACTTAAATCATGGATGATTTTTGAAAAAACTTCTTTCCCTACACCTGATTCTCCTGTTATTAAAACGGTCAGGTCAGTTGGGGCAACTCTCGCAGCTGTGCTCAAAGCTCTGTCCAAAAGTTCTGAAGAGCCAATAATCGAAAACCGCTGTTTTATGGTTTGTAAATTACTCATTTGTTTTCTCTGTATTTTTTTCCGAGTCTTTCTTTTTACTTATAAGAAAAACAAATCCTAATCTTCCATTTATGCTTGTCGGAATATCAAAATCAATAATGGTATTCGTCTGCTGACGTATGGTCAGATTAGGGTCAAAATTTCTATTATAATAATAAGCGAAATTTGCGACGTTATATGCAAGTACCCCTTCAATTAAAAACCTTTTATTTTTGGAAGCATAGGTTAGTTTTGACAGTACTTTTGGTGTTACTCCCGCGTAAATCCTTCTTTGATTGAAAACCAAATTTGGCTTCGTTATGTTGGTAGCTTCAGCTTTAGTATAAAATAAGTTCAGACCGTAACCCCATCTAATAATTAGTCTTTCATTCCTTTTGGCAAGTGGGAGATATCGATCCATGTGAACATCAAAAATGTCGATCCGAGTATTCCCAATCTCGTTTCCTAAAAACCTTTGGATACCAAAAGTGTCTCTTGCTGTCGGATCGTAAATTATTCCTCCCATTCTGTTATACCCAAAAAGAAAATCAAATCCTGTTTCATCAGAATCATAAAAATTCAGACTAAAGAAAGCCTTCATTACATTTCCTGGGGTATATTGAATTTGATAAGTAGAATCATTAAATCTGCTTTTTTCAATTGTATGATTAGTAATGGAACGAACTTCTGAACCAATTTGAATTCCAAACCCTAATTTTTGAGCATTTGAAAAATTAGCCATTAGGAAAAGAAGAATAGCGATGTAGAATTTTACTTTCATAATTTTTAAATTAATTCACCCATCAACGTTGCACTCGTTGCACTCAAAACCTTGACTTCACAATAATCTCCAGCCTTTAAACCCTCTTTTTTAGGAAAAACAACCATTTTGTTTTGAGAATTTCTTCCTTTGAAATCTTGGTCTGATTTTTTGGAATCGCCCTCAATTAGCACTTTGAAAATTTTGCCAATATCCTTTTGATTCAGGTTATGTGAAATTTGATTTTGAAGACGAATCACCTCTGTCAATCGGCGCTTTTTAACTTCGATTGGAATGTCATCTTCATATTTTCTGGCAGCTAAAGTGCCTGGTCTTTCTGAATAGAAAAACATGTAACTCATTGAATATTGCGAGAATTCAATGACACTCAAGGTATCTTGATGGTCTTCTTCCGTTTCAGTACAAAAACCTGTAATTATGTCACTTGAAATTGCACAGTCGGGCATTATCTCATATATTCTTTTCACCTTGTCCATGTACCATTCGCGAGTATAGGTACGATTCATCTTTTCCAAAATACGAGTGCTTCCTGATTGAACAGGCAGATGAATATATTCACAAATGTTTTCGTACTTTTTCATGGTGAAAAGTACTTCGTCCGTTATGTCTTTTGGATGCGAAGTGGAGAATCGGACTCTCAGATCTGGATGAACGTTGGCGACTAATTCCAATAAGTTTGCAAAATTTACCAATTCTTCCGATTCTGGATTTGTCCATTTATAGCTATCTACGTTTTGACCCAATAGCGTTACTTCTCTAAATCCTTTTTTGTATAAATCAGTGGCTTCTGCCACAACACTAAAAGCATCTCGACTACGCTCACGACCACGAGTGAAAGGAACCACGCAAAAGGAACACATATTATCGCAGCCCCGCATGATGGAAATGAAGGCAGTAATACCATTTGACCCCAAGCGCATTGGGCTAATATCTGCATAGGTTTCCTCCCGACTAAGAAGAACATTTATACCTTTATCACCTTCTTCAACTGTAGAAACGAGGTTTGGTAAATCTCGATAGGCATCTGGTCCAACTACCAAATCAACGAGTCGCTCTTCTTCCAAAAATTTCTTTTTCAAACGCTCAGCCATGCAGCCCAAGACACCAATCATAGTGCCCGGTTTTTCTACTTTTATTTTATCAAAAATGCGCAAGCGTTTGCGAACTGTTTCTTCTGCTTTTTCTCGAATGGAGCAAGTATTGATAAGAATAAGATCGGCCATTTCCATTTTGCGAGTGGGTGCAAAACCTGCTTCGCCGAGAACGGAAGCGACTATCTCGCTATCACTAAAATTCATTTGACAACCATAGCTTTCAATGTAAAATTTTTTACCATCTGGCTCGTCAATATTGACTTCCTGATAAAAAACTTCACCCTGCTTAGTTTCGTCAATCTCCTTATTGATACCCGAAAGGGTGGGGTTGTCATTATACATTTTTATTAAATTTAAAATTTGGATTGCAAAGATAATACAAAACCAAAGAATGTGACAGAATGTCAGGAGTTTTAATCAATTTATCAAAGTAGTGGTTTTTGAGTAATTTTTATCCCCGAATACTCTGGCTTCGTACCCATTTCTATAGATTGATTTCCTATATTTGTTGATTAAACTTTAACCTAACACCATAATTCGATTTTTATACCCGATGAAACTTCACCTCGACAAAATAGAATCACTGGTCAAGGAACAATTGCTGATTGAAGCAGAGGAATTGTTGATGGCGGATGCCACGCCTGTCAAGGAATTAGAAAAGAATTTATGGGTCGGAAAATTTGAGAATAATGAGGTTGAGGTTAAAACCTATGGACGAAAAATTAGCTCTTTTACTTGCGAATGTAAAACTTATTTTGAATCTAAAATATGCAAACATTCGGTTGCTACTTTTCTGAAAATTCGGAAACAAAAGCCAACGCCAACGGTTCGAAAAGCTAAAGCCAAAAAGAAACCAGAACCAGTAAAAAGACTGACCGTTTCTACTATTTTAAATAATGTGAAAGATGAAGAGTTAGTTCGTTTTTTAGGCTTGTATGCGAGGAAGGATCAGCAATTCACTAATTTTCTAAAAACAAAGTTTGCTACGCGGGTTGAATTGCCTTCTACAAGAGACAAATATGCCAACTTATTGGCAACGGTAATTCGTTCCAATCAATCCTCCAACTTATCTTTTTCGAGAAGTGGGGCGAAGAAAATTCATGATTTGCTTAATATTTTAATAGAAGAAATTGAGGATGAGTTCAGAGGGGAAAACTATTTAGAAGTGTTTGAGGCATGCCGCTGTATCATTGAAAAAGTAACTCCTGTTTTATCTCGGTTAACTGCTCACAGAGGAGATTTAGTAAGTACTTTGGAGAAGACTTATTTGATGCTAATTAACATGCTCAAAGAACCTATCTCTCCGGCTTTAAAATCATCTGTAAGTGAATTTTTTATCTTAGTGATTCGACAAAGATATTTCAATCATAGTAAATTGGATAAACTGGCATTGACTGCTTATAAGTCATTGATTACCAGTAAAGTAAGTGAAGAACTGTTGTTTGAATGTCTTTCAGAAGAAACTGAAAAAAGATACCATAATCGCGAATTAGAGGCAAAGATTTTTCATTATTATTTTTTAATTTTAGAAAAGAAGAAAAGTAGAAATAAGCGCTTGACTGATAAGCTCGAAAACCGTCCGTGGCTGCTTTGGAATTCAATAACTTTGGCAAAAAAAATAGGACATTATTCAATTGTAAAATGGTTGTCAGATTTTGGTTTGGAAAATAAAAAGTACAAATCAATCTATTCAGATTTAAATGAAATGCGGCTTCAAATTGCATTGGAAGAAGAGCAGAAAGATGATATTTCACTCTTTGCAGCAAAGCAAATTCTGAATACCCAAAACGCTAAATATTTCATCCATTTTAAAAATCAGTTTGAGCCAGGGGCACCCGAAATCAAATCCCTTTTTGACCGAATTAATCATATTGAGGATTCTGATGAAAAAATCAATTTGCTGGCAGAATTGTATTTGATTGAGAAGATGTATGAGGAGTTATTTCGGATTTTGGAGGAATCAAAAAACCTCAAAATTTTGACACTTCATGCTAAGGAATTATATGCTGAAAATAAACAAAAGACCCAAGCGCTTGCATGGGACATGATAAGTGTTTATTTAGAAAATCACATTGGTGAACCTTCCGTCAGAGGAACGAAAAATATCATTCGAAATTTATATAAAGCGGATGCTCCGGATTTGGCAAGATGGGTTACCAAAAAAATAAGACAAGAATACAAATCAAGGAAATCTTTGTTGCAAGAATTAATAATGTTTAGATAGATGAAAGTAGAATTTTGGGTGATTGGAAAAACGAGCGAATCTTACCTAAATAAAGGAATTGATATTTACCGCAAACGACTGAACCATTATTTGAAATTCGAAATGGTCGTAGTTCCTGATGTGAAAAATCCCAAAAATCTTGATTCCATTCAATTGAAATCGAAAGAAGGAGAATCGATTTTGAAGAAGTTGAAAAATGAAGACTATCTTATTTTATTAGATGAAAAAGGCAAAGAATTTACTTCCGTTCAATTTTCTAAAAAGCTCGAAAAATTTCAAATTTCAGGAAAGAAACGTGTTGTTTTTCTGGTGGGAGGTGCTTTTGGTTTTAGTCCAGAAATTTATCAGAGAGCCAATGAAAAATTTTCACTTTCCCAAATGACCTTTTCTCACCAAATGATTCGTTTATTTTTTTTAGAGCAGTTATACCGTGCGATGACTATCTTGCGCGGCGAACCATATCATAACGAATAGTTTAACTTATAGAATATGTCTTTGACAATCCTAATTTGTATCATCACAGGTGGTGTTTCCTATATCGCTTTTTCCAATCCTGCCTTACAGGAGCGGCTTACTTTTATTCCTTATTTGATAAAAAGAAATAAGGAGTGGTACCGTTTTATTTCACACGGTTTTGTCCACGGAAGTATGGGGCATTTGCTGATTAATTTATTTGTGCTCTGGCAATTCGGAGAGTTTACAGATAGATTGTTTCAAGTGTATTTTGGAGCCGAAATCGCAGGCACCTTACTGATTGTTTTTTATTTCTCGGCTATTATTGTTGCTTCCATTTATAGTTATTTGAAACATCAGGATAATCCATCTTACAGAGCAGTGGGAGCATCAGGGGGTACTTCTGCAATCTTGACAAGCTACGTCGTTTATGACCCATGGCAGTGGTTTTTATTTCCACCGCTTCCTTCCATTTTAATGTTAGTAGCTTATTTGTGGTACTCCAACGATATGGCGAAAAAAGGAGGCGATAATATTGGTCATGATGCTCACTTTTATGGGATGGTTTATGGAGTGGTATTTATCGTATGTGTGAGCTTGATTTTGAATCCAGGTTTATTATCAGATTTTTTAGTTCGACTTTTGGAAGGGCCATCCATGCCTCCGTTTTTAGGTGGTTTTTAATTTTGCATTCATTCCTTTTAGAAAAAAATTAGTTCAAATTTTACTTTGGAAAAACTACTCATCGAAACTCAATATTTTCCACCTGTTCAGTTTTTTACAAAATGGCTGAGCGGGGCTGATATTGTGATTGAAGCACATGAGAATTATCAAAAACGTAGCTACCGAAACCGAATGGTTATCATGGGGCCGTATGGATATTATCCACTTTCTATCCCTTTGAAAAAAGGAAAAAATGAACGACAGCCCATTACCAAAACCCTCATATCCTATAGTGAAAACTGGGAATTGAAGCACTGGCGTGCCTTACGAAATTGCTATGGAAGTTCTCCTTATTTTGAACATTACGAGCATTTGATTGAGCCATTGTTTCTTAAAGGGCATCGGTATCTTTTTGATTTGAACATGGAGATATTGGAGGTTTTGAAAACCATTTTGGGTTTTGACAATGAAATTTCTCTTTCTGAAGAATACATAAAAGCAGATGAGATAATCGAGGGAGATTTTAGAAATTTTATGAAACCGAAAAAAGGATTTATTGATAATGACCCTAATTTTCGACCTAAAGAATACAGTCAAGTTTTTGAATACAAATATGGCTTTTTAGAAAATTTGAGCATTCTCGATCTCATTTTTAATTGCGGACCAGAGGCCAGATTGGTCTTGCGTGATTCATTTATTCAAAGTTAATTCTTAACACTACAACCAGTTTCCTTTTTCCTCGTTTGAAAGGCTGTTAAATATACCTCATGCATAGAATTTTCATATTAGTTATTATCTCTACGGTTCTTTTCTTTTCGTGTCGTCCTGACGAAAATTTCACGACGAATAGCAACGCGAAATTGGAATTTTCTTTAGATACGCTTCGTTTCGATACTGTTTTTACGGAATTGGGTTCGGCTACCCGTTTTTTTAAAGTTTATAATCGAAATAGTAGTCCTATCCGTATTTCTAACATAAAAATAGAAGGAGCTGAAGGCGCTTTTTTTAGAATCAATGTAGATGGAATTCCGGGTAACGATCAAAATGATGTTGAAATTAGAGCCAACGATAGCATTTATGTCTTTGCAGAAGTAACGATTGATCCGGATCAACCACTTTCGGCAAGTCCATTCGTTATTGAGGATAATGTCCTTTTTGAAACCAATGGCAATCAGCAAAGCGTACTGCTTGAAGCTTGGGGCCAAAATGCTAATTATCTTCCCAACCAATTTAGTAGTGGAGCTATTTGGTCGCCCTGTGTGGCAAATGAGGTTACTTGGGACGATGACAAACCTTATGTGATTTATGGAATCATGGTTTTGGATAATTGTACGCTGAATATTCCGCCAGGTACAAATATTTATATGCATGGTGGAATTACTCGAAACACTCAATTGGGCATTTTTAATGAAGGAATCATTTTCGTTCAAAGAAATGGACGGTTAGTTATGAATGGTACTTTGGAAGAACCCATTATCATTCAGGGAGATAGAATTGAAAAAGAATTTGAGGAACGATCAGGGCAATGGTCAGGTATTTTTATTGATAACCAAAGTCGATTCAATGAAATGAATTGGGTGGAATTGAAAAATTCTTCTTTAGGTGTGGTCGTTGATTCAGCAGCGAATTTGACGATTCGAAATTCTAAAATTTTCAATACTTCAAGTGTGGGTTTGGTTGGTATCCACTCAGATATTACGGCGGTAAATTGCTTGCTGCACAGTAATGGAGGCAATGCCATGCAATTTATTTATGGAGGAGATTATCGAATTTCTCACTGTACAATGGCGAGCTACGGGGTAGATGCTTCGGCGCTGAGCATGTCCAATGGTGTTTGTTTGGATGACTTTTGTGAGCAGGCCGCAGGGAATGATTTAGATATAGTTTTCAATAATTGTATAATTCTCGGCAGTCGTCAGGATGAAATTTCAATCACAGATTTTGGAGATAGAACGGGTGCACAGCTCAATTATGAATTGAAGAATTGTATAGTTCGGGTCAATGAATTAATTGATCCGGATAGAGGAGGTCATCCTGATTTCTTTAGCTTCTGTAATCCATGCACCAATTTCAAGCAAGACGATGCAGTTTTCAGAGAAGTAGAAATGGATGACTACCATTTAGATACTTTATCAATTGCAGAGAATCAAGCGTTTAAAATCAATGGTATCGACTTTGATTTGGATGGAGTGGAACGGGGGAATGAACCTGATATTGGGTGTTATGAGTTTGTTCCGAGGTGAATTAGTTAATTGGTTGATTCAGTTAATTAGTACAAGGAACTACTAAATAACCTAAGTTGCGATCAATTAGCTGAACGGTGGCACGGATAATTTTTTTCAAAGAATATATATCAAAACTTATCTCATTAATTTGAGTTAAGCCGTCCCACCGTTAGAACTTCTGTTCATCGCAACTTGAATTAATAAATGAATCAACCAATCAACTTAATTACACAGCTTGAACTACATCATACTGCGTCAAAACATGCATACTGCCTGCTTTATCTTTTGCTACTACGGCTTTGTTTTCT
>CALDSS010000002.1 GCA_937924495.1 uncultured Saprospiraceae bacterium | reverse complement strand
AAGATTGAATTCCTAAGTACAGGACAAAAGTGAAATGAGAGGTTTACTAAACTTAATTTTTAAAAACTCGCGAATAGAATTATTTAAATCAGTGCATTTAGCGAAGGCGAAGTTTAGTAAACCTATGTTTTGTCCTGTACTCAGTTGAATTCTAAAGCATTAAATAAAATTTCAAATACGTTTTAAAAATAAAACCATGCTACGAAATTACCTTTCTGTGCTGTTTATCGCAACGTTTCTTCCTTCACTTTTTTGTCAAGAAATTGTTTTGGATTCTCAAATTGACTCCATTACCTTGTTTAGAGCTGGGGCTCAAATTTCCAGATCTGGGAGTGGGCAGATTGCTGCCGGTCGTTCGGAAGTGACCTTTAAAGGTTTAAGTTCTGAAATTGATGGGAATAGTTTGCGTGTGAAAGGGGAGGGCGATTTTACGATTCTTTCTGTGACGAATAATCTCAATTTTCTGGATGAAAAAGAGAAATCTGAAAAATTAGAAATCCTCAATAAACAAAAAGAATTGCTCTCTAAGCAGATTGGATTGACGACCAAACAACTGGAAGTTTTCAAAAAAGAAGAAAGGTTTTTGGATAAAAACATGGTGAAAATCATGGGAGTTGAAAACACACCTGCCACGCCCAAAGATGTAGAACAATTAGCCGATTTTCATCGAAATAGAATGTTGGAAGTTTTAGAAAAACAAATGACTTTGGAAGATTCCATTCAATCTCAAAATCAACGATTGGCAAAACTTCATGCACAGATTTCAACCATCAATAGTAAACGAACGCCGCCCACAGGCGAAGTGGTCATCGTCGTCAATACAGGCCGCTCCATGAATGCCAAATTCAATTTCAATTACTTTGTTCGCTCGGCAAGTTGGCAACCATTGTATGAAGCACGTGTGAAAGATATTTCTTCTCCAATTGCGCTATACCAAAAAGCGAAGGTGACTCAAAATACAGGTGAAAATTGGGAGAATGTGCAACTGACACTTTCAACTGGTAATCCAACTTTGGGAGGAGTCAAACCTGATTTAAGTCCTTGGTTTTTAGATTTTTATAGACCTTATGCTAATCGCTATGATCGAGGAAATAAAGGGTATTATCAGGTAAAAGCAGGAACGGAAGGTGGACACGTGATTGGAACCATTCGTGATGTTGACCAACAACCATTGATTGGTGCATCTATAGTTTTTTCAGGGACAAAGATTGGAACCATCACCGATATTGATGGAAAATTTAAAATCAAAATTCCACCAAATGTTTCGACACTTGAAGTGAGCTACACGGGTTACGAATCTCTTTCGGTGCCAGTAACTGCCTATGCAATGGGAGTGGATATTTTCTTGTCAGAAGGTCATTGGCTGTTAGATGAAGTAGTTGTAGTTGGTGCTGGAAGAAAAAGAAAAAAGCGTAGTCAAAAAACTGATGGGTACATTGATGGTGTGACTTATTTGAAAGGAACTAGAGCGGAAAAGGCAGAGGTAGCAATTGAAAAATCTATCACAACCTTCAACTATACTATCAAAATTCCAGTTACTATTTTAAGCAATAATCAATCGCAAACCATTGATATTCAGAACTTTAGTGTTCCTGCCAATTATCAATATTATGCAGTGCCTAAATTGGATAAGGATGCCTTTTTGGTAGGTGAAATCACCGATTGGGAAAAGTATGGATTGTTGAGCGGAAATACTTCGCTGTTCTTTGAAGGTACGTATTTAGGAAAATCCTTTCTCGATTTTGAAACCGTAGAAGATACCCTTGCTCTTTCGCTCGGAAGAGATAAAAACATTGTTATCGAAAGGAAGAAAATCAGAGATTTTACCAAAAATAAATTTCTGAATACCAATCGAGTGGATACTCGAAAATTTGAAATATCGGTCGTCAACAAAAAATCACAACCTATCAAATTGCGTTTGGAAGATCAGTTTCCAATTTCCAAAAACAAAAAAATACAAGTGTCTGATAAAAATTATGATAAAGGAAAATTGGATGATGATACTGGCATCGTAAAATGGAATTTAGACCTTCCGGCAAACGGCAGAGAAAAATTAGAACTTTCTTATAAAGTGAAATATCCGAAGGGGAGGAGGGTGCAGTTGGAGTAGTCTCTTTTGCAGTAGGGGCAATTCATGAATTGCCCCTACTACAAAAAAAACAAAACCCCGAATCCGCAACAGCAGATTCGGGGTTAATATTTTTAAGACAAGAAATTTACTCTTCCTCTTCAGCAGTAGCTTTTTCAGCTGCTTTTTTCTCAACTTCCTCCACGGCTTCTTGAATGTCTTTTTTCAAAGTAACGACCGCTTCTTCAATCTGACCACCAACAACGGAGGCGATTGCTTTCAACGTATCCACTACATCTTCAACAGCCTCAGAGGCCATAGTTGCGACTGCTTCCATTGCATCTTCAGCAGCAGGTGCTTCTTTTTCAGATGCCGATTCAGTAGCAGCAAGTACTTCTGGTTCAGTAGGCGCTTCATTTATTGCCTCCTTGGCAGCAACCGTTGCGGCAGCCGCTGCGACGGTTGCTCCAGCAGCAGCCTTAGTTGCCGTTGCAGGTGTCTCTTCTTTTTTCTTGGCTCCATCTTTTTTAGATTTAGCCTCTTTTATTTTTTCAGCGGCAGCTTCCAATTTTTCAGCTTCGCCAGCCATTTTGGCTTTAGAGGCTTCTACTTCTTTGGCGATAGCTTCTTTTTTCTCAGCCACTTTTTTAGCAGCAGCTTCTTCTTTTTCCGCTCTCGCTTTTATTGATTCTACTTTCTTTTTCAGTTGCTCTTCGGTAGCAAGCATATCTTTCAACTTCTCATCTTTGGAACGGATGCGTTCCTCGATCATTCTGATTTTTGCTACTCTGATTTGTGCTTCCAATTGATTATCGGCACGGTCAATTCTTCTATTTTGAAACTCCAAATCATCTCTATCTCGTTGGATAGACTTTTCCATTTTTTCAATGGCACCTTTCAAACCGTTTAGTCGGCGACTTACACGATCAGTTGGGTTGGAGTCATTGGTGGCCTGTGGGCCAAATCGTTTTTCTTTTACCACTTTAAAAGCGGCATCCAAGCGCTCCCAAATGGTAGAGCGATCTTCTCTTGAAAGTTTGGCGTCTTTAAATTGGCGTTGAATATTCTTCAAATCTTCAAAAAGTACATTCAAACGACCACCCGTATCTACTTTATCTTCAACCGATTTGATAGACCCTAAAATCGTATCAGCAACTTCTTTCGATGTAGATTTGAATTCCTCATCCATAACTTTTCGGAGGGTTTTCATTTCTTCAAAAAGGCGGTTGGTTCCATCTTTAATCGTATCAGCATGCTCTCTGAACAAGTTTCTTTCCTTGAGTTGGACTTGTACTTTGCCCCAAAAGTTTTTCAAATCATTCCAAACCGTGCTGTCATATTTGGATAAGTCTTTCACCTTTTCCGTTAAGTCAGCCAATTCGGATTGGAACATTGAACTCATCTTGGTTGACAAAACAACGAAATGCCACTCAGTCTGAGCACGCATTATCAAATCCGTTCTGTCAGTTTTGATGTCGTCAGGCAAGAGGTTGTCGGTAACGGAAAGTTCTTTTTCGATGAGGGTATGACCTTCAGGAAATGCAACTTCTTTGTCGCTTCTCCAATCCGTCATCAATTGGTCTTCGAGTTCAGGAGTGGCTAACGCTTCTGGAAAAGTCCAGATTTTTACCTTATTGTCCTCTACCATTAATTGCATGGCTACTAGCACCTTTTTATCTTCAGCATCGGTGCCCATCAGTACGAGCTTGGTCTTCATGATATACGAGTATTAAATTTCTAAAAATTACGTGTAATAAAAAGTTCGGCTTAACTAATCGTTCTTTCGTTTCGTTGGTCTGCCCGACAAATATATGTGAAAACTACATTATATGTCAGGGAATTTACCATAGAGTAGAACGGGGCAGTTTCGGGAAGGTTCCTTATCCAATGGATAAAAGATGAAATTTATAAATAAAAAACCTTGGTAGATCGGAATCTACCAAGGACGGGGGGAAAATTAATAGCAGTACGGAGTGGGAAATTTATTAGGCGGCAATTGGTTCTAATTCAGGTGCTACTGGAAAATCAATTGCAACGTCTGTCAAATTATGAAGTAAATTTGTAACAGTAATTGCACCCGCAGCAGTTACCAAATCAATTAGGTTTTCTTTATTGTAGCCTGCGCTGAAAAAATTCTCTTTCACTTCACGGCTTACATGGCCTTTTTTTTCGGCTATGGCTCTTGCAATTTTTGCCAAAGCATCCAATTTAGAATCGAAGCTTGCGTGGCCTTGCCTCAATTCAATTATTTGTTCCTCTGTGAATCCATTCATTTTTGCAATTGCAGTATGAGCAGACTGGCAGTATCGGCACTCATTTACTTGGCTGATTGCCAAATCAATTACCTCTTTTTCTTTTTTTGAAAAGGAGGTAGCCGCACCAGAAAATGTAAGAAAACTACCAAGTGCATTTTCAGAGTGCGCAAATGTTGCGTAAAGATTCGGAACAAATCCTAACCCCTTTTGAAGGTTATCAAAGATTGCTTGATTTTTTGAAGATACTTCTTCTCTTGTCGGTACATTAATTTTTGACATCGTAATATGATTTTTGATTGTTAATTCGGTTAACCCGTAAATTTTGGTTGAATAAATAAATTACAATGCAAAGATGAGTGCATTTCGAGGTGGTTTAGTTACCATAATTTCCCGAAGAGTTGTCTGTTTTTCCCGCTTTCGTTTAGCGACTGGGTCTTGAGTGCCAAATTTTTTTGCTAAGTTTATTCAATGGTTCTGATTGCTATTAGCCTTTGGGACTTTTTGTTTAGTTTTTGATTCTTAGACCAATACTGTGGAACTTATGAAAAATGAATTCGAGAAATCGGGAGATCGAGATTTCGGGAACAAAACACGTTTCGAAATCTCGAATTCTCGAACTCGAAAATCTTTGACAAAAAAAATTAGATTTTGTGCTCCACGACTTTTTGTCCAAGAACCTCATTTTATATTCTTAAATAACTTCCATAAGTAACGCAAGTAAACTTAGGCGGTCAAGGAAAGAGACCGCCAGATAGGACATAGGCACTTTGCTGCTGAGTATTCAACCCTTACTCAATCCCATGCTTCCCGGGCTGTATTTGCTCTTGCTCTAAATGATCTGTAAACATTATACCGTTCAAGTGATCAATTTCGTGTTGAAAAATAGCAGCAGTAAAAGCCTCTACCATCTCACATTGCTCTTTTCCTTTCTGATCAAGATAGGTCAAGAAAATTGCATAAGCTCGATCTTTGGTCATCGCTCTAAAGTCAGGAATTGACAAGCAACCCTCTGGCACATCCTGCTTCATATCTGTATATTTCACAATTTTGGGATTGAAATAAACCTCAAACGGTTCTCTATTTTTATCCAATCGCTGTACCCAAATGATGTCTTTTAAAATACCTACTTGTGGGGCAGCAATCCCAACTCCCATCGTAGCACTGTCTTTTACTGTTGCCAATAATCGGTCAGTAAAATGCTTTAGTGTTTTATCTTTTGTATTAAAATCAACAGGCCGACTCTTGGTTCTTAAAATGATTGAATCGTTTGGATTGGTGATTAGCAATACGCGCATTGGATCATTTGCATTGCCAGCAAGAATTAGTTGAGTCTCTTCTTTTGAGAAAATTGAATGAGCTGGGGTGTTTCTTGAGATGGAGCAAGAGACAAGAAGTGAGGTTAGGCTTAAAAAAATGAGGAGTTGGCGCATTACAAATGTTTGAATTTGAATAAAGGAGTAAGATTGGTTAACTTTAAGTTTACCAAACGAAACAAACGTATGAAATTTAGTTTTACTTCACTCCTTATTTTGATTTTTTTTGTAGGCTGTGGCACCACTCAGCAAACTCTAACTACCGCCCCTACGAATACTCAAATAAAAGAACAAAAGAAATTGGTTCCGTCGGATGCAATTTTAGGAACTTGGAAAATGGAATCCTATCAAGTTTTTTCTCCCGACCCAGATCCGACTGATAGTCAAGAAATTATTTGGGAATTTAAAAACAATAGAGAAATCCTAATTGGCAATACAGAAGGAAAAACATCCGCCTTAAATTCAGGTAGATATTGGATGAATAAGAGTATCCTAAAAGTAAATAGCACACTTTACATGTATTCTTTCGAGGCACCTTATGGGCTTCCTGATAATGTAAATGCCAAGCCACTTGGCGATGAACTATGGTTGGATAGTAATATTGACCCAAGCATTTCGAACGATGGGCCAAAAATACACTTTACAAAGGTTCGGTAAATAATTGTGAAAAATGTTTGGATAGAACCAAGCCTCAATGAAAAATGAATTCGAGAAATCGGGAGATCGAGATTTCGGGAACGAAACACGTTTCGAAATCTCGATTTCTCGAACTCGAAAATCTTTGATAAAAAAATTTAGGTTTTGTACTCCACGATTTTTGTCTAAGAACCAAATTAATTTTGTCCAACCCTTAAGTGCTTGGACAAAATTAATTTTAATTTAGAACGGCTTCTTTTTCCGCTATTTCTCCCTAAAAAATAAGTCCGTAGCGCAGCTACGAACTGATTTTTTAAGAATAACTATCGAAAAAATAAGCTCATTCTATTCTTTAACCTAATTCTGTCCAAGCACTTACTTAGATAAAAATAAAATGGCCAAGGAAAAATAGAATCACTCCAGAGTAATTTCATCCACAAATAACCAAGCCTCATGCCCCGCGCCTTGAGAACCATCAGGAATTTTCCCAAATCGCTCCGCTACTATTTTCAAATATTGAGTTTCAATATTGAGTGGGATTACTGGCGATGCTATTTTTTTATTTGTTGAAATGCTGTCCAATTTTCCCACAGATTCATATTTTTTTCCATTTTCAGAGGCAAAAACTTCCACCGCTTTTGGCAAATATATCCATTGTCCTTCTCCTTTAAAAAATCGCATATTGATTTTTGAAACTTCAGTTTTCTCACCCAAATCAATGGTTGCTTCAAAGTTTTTTCCATCAAAACCTAACCATTCTTTATCGCCATATCGAGCATTGCTGCCCATAATTCCATTGAGCAATCCTGCTGCACCGCTGCCTTGATATTGTTTGGCAGGTTGGTGTTTCAGCTTAATTGACTTTCCTGCTCCTTTATGCCAATTTATTTCTGTATAAAAATCTCTTCCTTTGGGTACGCCATCTAAAAATTGTTGCGCCCAAATCTTATCGTATCCAGAAACTGGAATTGGATTCGTATAAGTTTCAAATGGACCTTTCCCTTTTGGTCTTCCAACTGAATATTTGATTTCTGCCCCCGGAGTATTGGAATTTAAGGCAAGAAACAAGGTGTCCTCTTTCATCTCAAATTCACCAGCTACATCATAAATATTTTCAGAAAAATTGACTCCGTAGTTCGATAATCGCTGCAAATGTGTCTCTAATCGTTTTACAAAATCAGGGAATTTTTTGAATTTTGGAGAAGTCCAGTTTAACTCAGCCATTGCACAAGTTCTGGGATAAGCCATATAGTCCAACTTATTGCTGGATGCAATATATTCAGTCCAAAGATTTCCTTGCGCACCCAAAATTCGTTTCCGCTGTCGCTTGTTCAATCCTTTCGGTATAGGTTCATAATTATATACTTTTTCGAGTGGCAAATATCCTCCGATGGCCAAAGGCTCTGCCTCGTTTTGAGATTGGTAATAGTCAAAGTAACAATGTGAGGTCGGCGTCATAATGACGTCATGGCCAGCTTTCGCAGCAGCGATGCCGCCCTCCGTTCCACGCCAAGACATGACCGTAGCATTGGGCGCCAAGCCACCTTCTAAAATCTCATCCCACCCAATCAGTTTTTTGTTTTTTGAATTTAGGAATTTTTCAATTCGTTTTATAAAATAACTTTGGACTGCATGCTCATCTTTGAGTCGTTTTTCTACCATTAGGTTTTGGACAAACTCACTCTCTTTCCACTGCGTTTTTGGGCATTCGTCCCCTCCAATGTGGATATATTCACTGGGGAACAAATCGATAACTTCCGTCAAAACATTTTCCAAAAATTCAAAGGTTTCTTCCGTAGGGCAATACACGTTTTCGGAAATACCCCATTTTGTAAGTACTTGAAGCACAGTGTCTTGCAGGCACCCAAGCTCTGGATAAGCAGTAATGGCAGCCTGAGCATGTCCTGGCAATTCGATTTCAGGAATGACCGTGATATATCTGTCGGAAGCGTATTTTACAATCTCTTTTACTTGCGCTTGCGTGTAAAACCCACCGTACCTTTTCCCATCAAATTTATGAGGCTGATCATTGTAGTGGCCAATTAAAGTTTCATTTCTATACGCCGCAACTTCGGTCAATCGAGGGTATTTTTTTATCTCAATTCTCCAACCCTGATCCTCTGTCAAGTGCCAATGAAATCGGTTGAATTTGTGCATAGCCAACAAATCAATATATCGCTTCACCTCTTTTACACTGAAGAAATGTCTGCACACATCGAGGTGCATTCCACGATATGGAAAACGAGGAGCATCTACAATATTCATGACCGGCAAATCGAAACTCAAATCAGAATAGGCATTTTCTAAAAATATCTCTGGAGGCATCATCTGAATCAAAGTTTGTACTCCATAAAATGCTCCGGCTGGTGTTTTTGCTGCCACTTCAATTCTTGATGGGTTGATGGTGACTCGATATCCTTCCTCTTCTCTTATCAATGGATCTTTGGTAAAAACAATAGCATTTCTGGTTTTAGGGTCACTTCCGATGTTGAGTCGGCAGTTGGCTGCATATTCCAATCGTTCGTTTAAAAATTGTAGGGGTTGTTGCCAACTCTCATCTTCAAGAGAAATTAACGTGGTTTTTAAATTCAAATTAAAAGCACCTGAACCCCATTCGATTAATTGTGGTTTTGGAATAATGTCTGCATTTCCGCGATAAGCGATTTGCTCTTTTTCGCAACTTGCAAATAAAATAATGACAAATAGTGGAAGGAAGGTGGAGCTAAATTTCATATTTCTAAATTATTTCCCCAAATGTAAGTTTTTCTAACTTTGATTGAATATGAAGAGGGTTGAACATTTTGTAATAAGGATAATTTTTTTGGTTTATTGTTCTTTTATTGGAACGATGTTGGTCGGTCAGGTTCAACTTCGCATTTACCCCGTTGATACCTCGCAAACATTTATCGCAAACCTTAAAATAAAAAGTCAATATCCTGATTCAGTAGAAGCATTCAATGCTTCAAAAAACCTGATTGAGCAGCTGCAATCTCAAAATTTTCTACTCGCTTCGCTCGATTCTTTTTGGTTGGAAAATAGAATGGCCAACGCTTCTGTTTTTGTTGGAAAGCAGTTTGAGTGGATTGACCTGAAAACCGAAAGCATTCCTGAACCATTTTTGTCAAAGGCTGGGTTTCGGACTGGTAATTTTGAAAATACGTCTTTTAATCTGCTGAAAATCAATACGTTAAAGGAAAGGCTTTTGATAGTCTTTGAAAACAACGGGTATCCTTTTACTCAAATTTTTATGGATAAGACTAAAGTTGAAAACGGAAAAGTGAGCGGAGTTTTGAAAGCTGAAAAAGGCCCTCAAATCTTCTTTAATAAATTGGACGATTTTGGCGAAGTAGAAATTTCGAAACGCTACCTCGAAAAATATTTAGGCATTGAAGAAAACCAACCATTTAACAGAAGCAAAGTTTTGAAAATCAAAAATAGAATCAGCGCATTACCATTTTTGAAAGAAGGTGAATCTGCGAAAGTTGATTTCATTTTTGATAGGGCTGCGGTCAACTTAGATTTAAAACCGCAAAAGGCCAGCCGTTTTGATTTTGTAATTGGCGTTTTGCCCAATAATCAGGAGTTGAATCGACTTTTAGTAACTGGTCATTTTTTAGGAGAATTTCAAAACCAATTTGGAAAAGGAGAGCGAATTTTTGCAGAAGTAAGACAGTTGCGACCTCAATCCCCTCAGTTAGATTTGGCGTATGAACACCCCTATATTTTGGATTTGCCTTTTGGCTTAGATGTTGGTTTTCATTTACACAAAAGGGATACTACTTTTTTAGATGTCAATTTTAATTTAGGAACAAAGTACCTGTTAGAGGGAGGCAATTTTTTCAAAATATTTTTTCATCAAAACAACTCTCAATTACTGTCAGTTGATGCTGATAATTTGTTGAGAACCAAGCAATTACCGACTCAGCTGGATGTGGTTAGAACTGCGCTGGGCGTTGATTGGCAATTCCAAAAACTGGATTATAAATTCAATCCAAGAAAAGGGTGGGAGAGTCAACTTGCGGCCACTTTTGGCCTGAAAGCCATCAAGAGAAATTCGCAAATTCTTGATTTATCAAATAGCAATTTTGACTTTGAAACCGCCTACGATTCTTTGAGCCTCAATTCGTTTCAGGGAAGTGTCTCCGCCAAAATTTCAAAGTATTTTCTAACAGCATCCAATCAAACTTTAAAAATTGGATTAACCGGCCAATACATTTTTTCTAATCAAGCCATTTTTCAAAATGAACAAAAACGAATTGGCGGAAATCAATTGCTCAGAGGATTTGATGAAGAGGCGATTTTTGCAACCAATTTTGCGGTGACTACTTTAGAATATCGATTACTCACGGGCGAAAATTCTTATCTATTTTCTTTTTTTGATTTGGGCTATGTTGAAAATAAAACCGCTCAAATCAACACCACAGATTTTCCTTTGGGATTTGGTGCAGGAGTCACTTTTGATACATCAGCAGGCGTGTTTGGGTTGAGCTATGCTTTGGGCAGGCAGTTTGGCAATCCTATAGATTTTAGTTCAGGTAAAATCCACTTTGGATTTTTGAGTTTGTTTTGAGAAGTTGTTTAAGAATTCATGATTTCGCGAAAGTGAGAAAATTTTATTTTGAATAAGGCAAAAACCACAGTCGATGCCTTAGCATCAACGAGGATTTTTAACGCAATTCAGGATAAAATTTGCCGCTTGCAGCCAATCAAT
>CALDSS010000001.1 GCA_937924495.1 uncultured Saprospiraceae bacterium | reverse complement strand
CCTTTCACTTGTGAAGGGCAGGTATGGGTGATTCAGCGAGGTAGTAAATCGCTTTTGCAGATGAGAGTAGGAGCCAATAATGGCATTTCTACCAATACAATTAAAGATGATGTTGGAGAGGAAATGTATGCGATGGGATTTAGGAAAACAGACCGATTGCTTTATGGTATTCATCCACAGACTCATGAATTATTTCGAATGGATGCCAATGGAAATTTGGAAATTATAGCCGCGCCGGATGTCGATTCAGGGCTACTTTATTTTGCAGGCGATGTGACGCCTGATGGCAAAAGTTTCGTTGTGGTTGGTTCCAACACAGATGGATTGGATGTGAAAATTTCGACTATCAATCTGGAAAGTGGCAATTATGAAGTTCAAGAAAGGAATCTTGGAAATGCAACGAGTACAGTGGATATTGCTTTTCATCCTCTCACTGGTCTGATGTATGGTTTCGATACGCGAGCAAAGCAATTTTATACTTTTAATAGTACCAATAATCGATTTGAGCCGCTGTCAACAATTAGTATTGAGCATGATGTTGAGGGCATTTACTTTAATGCGTTTGGTGAAATGTTTGGATTAGGAACTGCGCTTTTCGGAGTAGTCGGTGGCCTTTTTGAGGTGAATCAAACTTCAGGGTTGACGAGGTTGATTTCTACTTCTGGACTAATTCAAATTGCCGATGTCGCAGCCTGTCCTTTTTCTGTAGAATTAAACAGTAAAATTACGCCAGAGATTTCCTTCCCATGTAGTGATTTGACATTTGAGCACAGCTTTGCAAATCAAACATCAGAAACAATAGAAAATATTTTATTCGAACATGAGTTGCCTGCGGGGTACACTTTTGTTCAGCCAATTGTCGCACCTTTTGGTGGGGTGATTGATAACACGACTTCAGATAATTTTTTGAGAATTGAAAACCTAAAAATCCCAAGCGGTATTCACACTTTTGAAGTGAATGCTTATGTGGATGATATCGCCGCAGCAACGTATAAAAGCCAAGCTACGCTTTTTAATATTCCAATCGAATTTGGTAGCACGGTCATTTCGAATGACCCTGCATCTCCCGCAACAGAAGACAGCACTCGGATGAAGATCAACCGAATTGAAGAAGACAGTTTAATGTTTTATTCTTTTTTGTGTGAGGGGAATTCGTTGATGTTGGATGCGAGTGAATATGGAAATAACCTGAGTTGGAGTACTGGTGCTTCCTCTCAACAGATCGAGGTCTTTGAAACTGGTCAGTTTACCTTAACGGCGGTCAGCGGTTGTCAAGAATTATTTGTGAGTTATGATGTGGTATCTGCTTCCTGTCCCTATACGATTGAGCTTAGGCATACCATTCAACCAGACACGGTTTTCAGATGCAGTGAAGCGTTGTTTCGATATATTTTAGAAAATGATTCTGGTGAAGAACGGCAAGGGGCTACGCTTTTGGATACATTACCCACTGGGGTTTCTTTTTTAAGAATTGAGAATGATCCGTATCAAGGTCAATTGACTCCTGGGTTGCCTCCGAATGTTTTTCAATTAGAAAATTTACAATTGCATACTGGGGTAGATACCATAGATGTGGTGGTGCAGATTGGCGATGTCAGTGTTGGTGCAATGCGTAACACAGCAGTGATTACAGATTTGCCTCAAGTGTTGCAGGAGACCAGATCTTCTGATGATCCAGCAACTTCTGCTTTTGGGGATAGTACTACTTTTTTTGTTAGAGGTGTGGAAGAAGATTCGTTGCAAATTGATACCATACTTTGTCGTGGGGATGATTTGTTATTAGATGTTTCGCTGTGGGGCGAATCTTTTCTTTGGCAGGATGGCTCTACAGAAGGCCGAATTTTTGTATCAGAAATTGGAGATTATGAGGTTTTAATCTTAGGTGGATGTGATTCATCGATTGTCACCTTTCATCTGGAAGATGCTGAAAATATTCAAGTCGAATTTAGGAATGATTTTTATCAAATTCGTCAAGGTGAAAGTGTGGAACTGAGTCCTATCATTAATAATGCAGGCGACTCGCTCCTGATTGATTGGGATGACGCTATGTCAAGTTCTCTTTCTTGTCTTGATTGTCTCGAACCGATTGCAACTCCGTTAAGCGATATCACTTATACTGTTTATGTTGAAAATGAAACATGCACCGATTCTACTTCGATAACAATTTTTGTTGATGAGACTCGACGGGTGTTTATTCCCACAGCTTTCTCTCCCAATAATGATGGAATCAATGATTATTTTTTCTTCCAAAGTGCTGACCCCGCAACGGTGCTTTCCTTCCAAGTTTTTGACCGATGGGGTGGGTTGGTTTTTGAAGCCACGGATGCTTCATTTAATCAAGAACAAGAAGGGTGGGATGGTTTGGTAAAAGGAAAACCCACTGCCTTGGGTGTCTATATCTGGCAGGCAGAGATTCAGTTTTTTGATGGAAAAGTGGAGCGTTGGAGTGGGGAGGTTTCGGTGATGCGGTGATTTATTCATCTTTTCATCCTCAATTCATGCGGACTCGTCTTTGGCACCCTCTCAATCACCCCACGAGCCTCCAAATCCAATTTCACAGAGACAATATACCATATCGGTTTTCCATCAAAATCTTTCAATTCCTTGACGGCCATATCGCAGATGTTTTCGTAACTGATTTGACCATGCGCTTCTATTTTTTGTAAAATGAAGTTTTTGAATAGGTCGTATTTGACTTTCAAAATGTTGGTTCCCTTTTTTCCTTGCGGGTGTAGGGTCATGATTCTTTCTTCAGACATTTTATGAATTACTAATCATTTAGAAAATTGCATTTCCATAGTTAAAGATCGGTAAGAGATTTATATTCCCAAGTAATTTGTTCAGTTGTAATGTTATGCGAAAATAGTAAAGCTTGATTGCCAACTTGCTCGGCTTCGATTCCAGATGCTAAAAAATGAATGCCTTCATCGGTTAGGTATTCAAATTCATTTACTCGTTTTCCAATATCTCCTCCGATGCAAATAACCTCAATTCCTTTTTCTTTTGCCTCCACCAATTTTGGATAAATCACTGAGTTGAAATTGTTTGGAAAAAGGCACCAGCCGCAGTTGCCCGCTTCACCGTTTGAAATATTATTGATTTGACTTTCCAATTCGGGATGATCCTGCATCCACACTAATTTATGATGTAATAAAATGAGATGTGTTGTCGATTCCAAAGAATCAATAATTTCAAATAAAAAGTCCTTTTGTGCGCCGGCAATATTGGCTCTATCTTCTTGCGTGTCCAGAACAACGACGGTCATTTTATCTGCGCTATAAGCATAATAAGGTGGGCGATTGGTAAATTGCTCAATCCGATCAACGTGTGGATAATCATGATTGCCCAAGGTCCAAAGTGTTCGTTCATTTCCAAGATCGAAAATTGAATCTGCATAAGCCATTGTCGAATCATCCCTCGAAGTGAAAACCGCCAAATCGCCTCCGAGCCAAAGCATATCAAATTGAGCGTAGTCAATTGTTTCTGCGGTACTGTCCATTTTGGGATTTACCTCTGTTTTTGTGTGCGAGAGGTGGAGATATTGTTTGATGGTATTTGGATCTTCGATTACCTCAGGTGTACAGGAGATGAATCCGAGCAGGAAGAATGGAATTAGTTTAAAATAGCTTTTTATCATTTTAGATTTTTTCTAAGTGTTTTTGCTCGTTTGTCTTCGCCATTATGACTCCAGCCTGGAGCATAGAAAATGTATTTCAATTTTTCCAAGAAATTGGAGGTCGAACGCACATCTTTCCAGATGGCCTGATACTCGTGAGTGGCTACATGAATAGGGTGGTGCGATGTAATATTTTCGGTCAAGCCGTAAACAGGTTTTTCAAAATCTTGCTCTTTTGAAAAAGTTCCAAAAATTCTATCCCAAACGATGAAAACCCCACCATGATTGCAATCAAGATACCGAATGTTTGACGCATGATGTACACGATGATGAGAAGGAGTGTTGAAAATGAACTCAAAAGCGGGAGGTAATTTGTCCACCAATTCGGTATGCACCCAAAATTGATAAAACAGATTGACGGACATGACCATGAAAATCATCAGCGCATCAAATCCTAAAAGTGGCAACCACATCCAAAACAAAAATTTATGAATCCGCTCTCCAACGCCTTGACGGAGAGCTGTCCCAAAATTCATTTTGATAGCCGAGTGATGGGGCACGTGCCCTGCCCAAAACAATCGAACTTCATGATTCATCCGATGAAACCAATAATAAGTGAAGTCATCTAAAACGAATAATAATCCAAATGCCCACCATTGTCTTTGGATTACCTCTTTGAGTGGAGTGATTTCATGTAAATAGAAAAAAGCGATAAAAGCCAGCAATTTGGGAACTGCTTCTACAATTGCTGTGAAAATGAGCATCCAAAAAGAGGCGCGAGTATCTTTTCCATAATATAAATCCAGATGCTCTTTTTTGTCAAACCAATATTCGAGCAAGACCACAATTAAAAAAAGGGGTAATGCAAAAATAGTCAGACTATCTTTCGCAACTTCGTTTATGAAAAAAGATAAATCCATCGCTCAAATTTAGGCTTCTTTGTCTTTTTTCCAATCCTCGATGTAGGCGTTTAAAATTTCTTCCAAATTGGGTTTGGGCACCAAACCACTCCATCGCTCAACCATTTGGTCTTTTTCAAACATCACCAGAGTAGGAATGGATTTCACTTTGAAATGATTGGACAGATTGGGATTTTGATCCACGTTGATTTTTGCGACGATGGCTCTTCCATCAAATTCATCTGCCAATTCATCAATGATAGGGCCAACAATACGGCAAGGGCCACACCAAGGCGCCCAAAAATCGATCAATACTGGCATATCATTATTGGGAATATGATCATTGAAATTTTGATCCGTTAACTTCAAGGCCTGGGTTTTGGGCTTTTTATTACGCTTCCAGAACATTCTTTACATTTTAGTGAGAAAAATTATGACGAATTTCTACATATATGAAAAATTGGCACTGTGTTTGCATTATACATATTGTCCAAAAAATTAATATAAAACATCAAGAGCCAACAGTCTTTGAGGAATATAGCGTGTAAGATCCTCCCCCCGAATTTGCCGCTCCTCAAAGGCTGTTTATCTAAATTTTAATCTTATCCCAGAACATATTCGAAGAGAGTTTTACAAAAAATTAATTCCCTTAAGTAATCAGAATTTTTCTGATGTGGTAGGGTATTAGATTTATTATTTTTTCAAAAACCGAGTTCGTATGTTCATTTTATCCATCGCCCTTGGGGCATTCATCTTAGGAGGTGGCGTTATCGCTACAGCTAACAGTTTAGAGGAGCAAACAAATGGTTTGCAAAGCTAAATGTTTGAACTGGGTTTGACCCCCATTTCCTCCTGTTCGGGCAGGTTGGCGTTTTAAAATTATGACAAACTGGTCCACTTGCAATGATAATCAGTTTTTTTTGCCTGTCCGAACTCTTTTTAAAGATTAAGTACAAGTGACAAACTCAAGCACAAGAATCAATTTGAACTTACTTTTGATGCTTGAACTTGCTCTTTAAAATTCGTCTTTCCTCATTTTAAAGGCTTCTTTAAGTTCCTCATAATCCAATTTGCCACCAGTCGATTTCAAATAATCATTGACAATGATGGCTTTCTTGATACGCGTTTCTGCGGTTTTGGGTTTGCCAATAATGTGGAGCAAACTACGCTGCTTTCCTTTTGTAAGTAAATGAAAAACTCGTTTTCCTTCGTCGTCAATTGCCCAAAGTTCTGCTATCTCATCGGGCAGGGGTAGGCCATATTCACTTTCATCTTTTTCGAGGGTAACTTCGATTTCATCGCCCAAGGTTACCTTTATCTTTTTTCGCACTTCTTTGCTGAGGATTAAAAACCATTCTCCTTTTCCATCGGGGAACAGCGCGCATTGAATTTCGTTAGAACCCTTGTAAGTCGCCACTACTCTTCGGTTGCCATCCGCTTTCAAAAAATGTTCGGCAATATCAATAGGAACAGGCAAGTAGAAGTACCAGAGGTTATCATCAAAACGGCGAAGTGTATCCTTAAAGGTTTTCATGAATTAGAAAATTTGTCAAAAATACTAAGCCCTTTTGAACTTCTTAGGTATCAAATGACGTTCTTTGTATAAAATTTGAAGAGATGGGAAAAAGACAAAATCAGGTAGCAGAAGTTATTAAACGAAATTTTGGAATTCTACTTCAGAATGAAGGAAGATATATCTATGGGCCAGAGCCATTGGTCACCGTTACAAATGTGGTGCTCAGTCCAGATATGGGGCAAGCTAAAATATACCTCAGTGTTTATAATACAGAAAACAAACAGGCGGTTTTGTTGCTAATGGCAGAGGAGCGTCATACGCTTCGTCAAGGATTAGCCAAACGCATTCGTTCTCATGTGAGAAGAATACCTGATATAGAATTTTTCCTTGATGATACGTTGGACGAGATGTTTAGAGTAGATGCGCTATTCAAAAAATTGGAAGAAGATGGACAGATGGGCAGCAAAGAAGATCAAGCTCAAGACTAAGATTACGTATCAGTCGCTTCCTTTTCAGCGAAAGCTTTAAATTGATCCATCCATTTTTGGGTTTGTTTTTTGAACATACTTGGGGCGATCCAGCTCATTACTTTCACCATAATACCTCGAAGTTCGGTGTATTCGATTTCTGATTCCCATCGGGTTTTTCTGAGGTCTATTTCTTTGAAATAATTGCGCATGTGGTTGAAGGTATGCGCACTTTCATAAGTTCCACTAAATTCATCAGGTAAGTTATTGACCTGTATCGTTTCAATCAACTCCATTTCGCGGCCATTGATATTGTATTTTATTTTTGACTCCGCCCCAACTGTACCCGATTCTCCCTTGTAAGTTTTGAAGCTGATGAAGCCATCTTGCCAATGTTTCATATTTGCTGGATTGCCAAAAATCTCTATAACTTGATGGCGCGGTAAGTCAATATCTACGGAGCATCTGAATTTCATATTTCGGAATAAATTTTTTCCAAAAATATTAGAAAAAATTGAAATACTACCAGAGTGGTTATTTTATAAAATTTTAAATTTGTGTTACTTTACGTCATCAATGGGAAGTAAAGAGCCCCCCTCACATTTTACATTCATACTATAAAATTTGCACATCAATTTCGGTTGATGTGCTGGGTATGAAACACTATAAAGTTTTAGTTGCCTACTGTGTTTTACTTCGCAGTAGGTATTCTTTTTTTACGACAAAAGTTTGGAGAAGGATTATGAATTAACTTTAATTTTGATCAGTAGATGTAATAACGGTGGGGCGGCCTATCTCAAATTAAAGTGATAGGTTTTATATTTATTCTTCTAAAATTAGGCTATCCGTGCCACCGTTCAGTTTCTACAATTAACTTAAAACATTCCAGCCATTTTGCAGAGTTGTATGAGCGCAGTGGTGTCTTTAGCACGGGTGCGGGCGATCATGTTTTTTCGATGGCGATCTACGGTATTAATACTGATGTTTAACTTCGAGGCTATTTCTTTTGACTCTTTATGATGCTTAATCATTTTTAAGATTTCCAGCTCACGTGCAGACAACAAATCTCTAAATGTTCCTCCTTTTTTGAAGGGTGTCCCTGCTTTTGAGGATCGAAAGCACTTTACTTCTTTATGTTTTCCTCTGACCATTCTGCACCAATAGAAATCGTCTTCAGCATTTTTGGATTTTAGGAGATGGGATACATCAATCAAATAACTGATACAGCTAATTGGCAGACCCTCATCATTTTGGGTAAGAATTTGTTGTCGTACAAAAAAGGTTCGAGGCGAACCTTCTTTTGATTTTAGTTTAAGGCCACAATAATAGATGTAGGCTTTGTTCTTTTCAGCTTCAATAGATTTAAAACCATTCGTGAATTCACTCAACCAATTAAAGGCCTCTTGAGGAAAGTTTAATTGCTCATCTACCAAGCCCAAAAACAAAGCCTTCTCGTCTGCTAACGGAAAACAGTTGAACGCTTCCTTTGCATTTTCACTTAAAAAGGAGACTGAAAAATCATCATAATGGAAAAGACTGACAATTATATTGTTCTTGTCAGTAAGGCTGGCAGCTGATTCTGCTTTCCCAATTAATTGGCTGCGGTCAATTTTGTCACCTGAATTTTGGTAATGACTTTTTAATAGTGGGGAGAGTTTGTTGTAGGTCGTTTCAATTTTGTGATGCATAGGATTATCCCTCTCGTTGTGTTTCATCTGTGTGTGGCTCAAATAGTTTATTTAGGACATATTACATTAAAATGCAATATATTAATTTTTTATACAATGATGAGCCGCATGAAATTATAATTAAAAAAATACCCTATTTAAGGTACTCGTATAGACGAATGTGACATGGAAAGTGCACACATTATTCCTTCATCCAGTTTTTCTCAAATCTATTTTTGAATTCTTTTAAAATACCAGTTTTTCCCCATTCCTTCTTTTCTTTAGTTGTCCAGATGGTTGGGAAAAAATGAATAGATTGAAATTTTGGAGGTAGATATTTGCGCCAATTCGTTCCTCCTGTGCCAGTATCTTCTTTTGGAAGGTGGCGGCCAGAGGCCATGAGGTGGCTCAGTTTCCAAAAGATATTGAAGTGTTCATCATAAGATTTTAATAACTGTTTTAGTTTTTTATCCTTTTTGATTTCAGCGGATGCGTTTTCGTAGAGATAAGCCAGATTTTTTTTTCTATAAATTTCGATCCACTCCAACAATTCTCGATCATATTTTTCTTCAAAATCAGTCAAGGTCAATGTCTTTTTGCCAGACCCTGATACGATTCCACCTCCTTTCCAGTAAATATTATCGTAGTATTCTTCAGTAGGAGAGTAGGGTTGTGGTTCATAGTTTTTAGTGAGCAGGTTGAGCAAATTTGTGCTCATGATTTCGATGTGTCGAAAGGACACAGCTTGAAAACCACTTGCTGGAAGTAAAGCCATTCTAAATAATCTAAATTCAAAAGGATCCATTCCTGTTTTCATGATGTCGAAACTGCTGCATAAGTGTCTCATATAATTATTGACCCGAGCAATTCGTTTATGCCAATTTTTCACCTCTTCAAATTCCTTGTTCTTTTCTTCAACCAACTGAGAAAGTTCATGCTTGATGAGTTTGAAATACAGTTCAGTGATTTGGTGGTAGGTAATGAAAATTATCTCATCAGGGAAATTGGTTTTTGGAATTTGCAGGCCATGTAAAGCATCGATTTGAATATACTCCCAATATTTCAATCCCTTTGAATGAAGTAGCCCCTCCAGATAGTCAAAGAAATCTTGACCAATGCTTTCGTATTTGTCGTGTAATTTTGTTAGGTAAGCGAGGCCTCTTTTTTTCTCCTCGGCTGTCAGTTTACTTTTCGCCATTTTCGTAAGTTTAGTCCGCAAAGAAACAGTTTTTATAGGCCATAGAAAAATAAAAAACGGGTTTTGAGAATCATTCTCAAAACCCGTTAGGATATTATTTCAGTAGAGAAAATTCACAAATTGTCTCTATGGAAAGAATCGAAATTTAGATAATTCCTTCTTCAGTCAAATAACGCTCTGCATCCAAAGCTGCCATACAACCTGTACCTGCTGCGGTCACCGCTTGACGATACACTTTATCTGCGGCATCACCTGAAACAAATACGCCTGGTATCTTCGTTTTGGCAGTTCCGGGAATAGGAAGCAAATAACCAGTTTCATCCATTTCCAACCAATCTTTGAAAATGCCAGTATTCGGTTTATGACCAATCGCTACGAAAAAACCAGTGGCCTCAATCATAGATTCCTCACCGGTTTTATTGTTTTTGACTTTTGCACCTGAAACACCCGCATCATTCCCTAGAATCTCAACCGTTTCGGTGTTCCAATGAACAGTGATGTTTGCTGTGTTTATGACGCGTTCTGCCATGATTTTTGAAGCACGCATTTCATCTCTTCTCACCAGCATGTGTACCTCTGGGCAAAGTTTCGCAAGGTAAGTTGCTTCCTCAGCAGCAGTATCACCACCACCTACAACAATTACTTTTTGTCCTTTGAAAAAGAAACCATCGCAAACAGCACAGGCAGAAACACCCTGATTCATATATTTTTGCTCTGACTCTAAACCCAGCCACTTGGCACTTGCGCCTGTAGATATAATGATGGAGTCTGCATGAACTTCAACTCCTAATGCCGTCCATATTTTATGCACGGGCCCTGAGAAGTCCACTTTCTCTATCATATCGTACCGAACTTCCGTTCCGAATCGCTCTGCTTGCTTTTGAAATTCAGCCATCATCTCAGGCCCTCTGATACCATCTGGGTAGCCCGGATAATTTTCAACATCGTTGGTAATCATCAATTGACCACCTGGCTCTTGGCCAGTATAAACAATCGGTTTTAGGTCTGCCCTTGCTGCATAAACTGCCGCTGTGTAACCCGCAGGTCCACTTCCTATAATAACGCATTTATGGTGCTCTGCCATGCTATTATGTTTTCTAATTTTAAAATATTTGCGCAAATGTAAAAATTAACGGATTACTTTTAGGATAGTTTAGTGTTTCGTGATTTGAAACTGGTAATTTTTTAGAAGAAGTCTTGAACATTTCTTTTTATTTTAGAAATGGATCGATAAAAAAATTAATCTATTGGCCATAACCCAAAACGACTATCTTTGCCAAAAAAATAAACCTTGATTTATCTTACTCTTTCCATTCTTACTTCAGTTGCCATTGTTTTTATATTCAAATTTTATCCAAAGTTTGAGATAGACACTTTTCAAGCCATCGTTTTCAATTATTATGTCTGTGTGACTTGTGGTTGGATAATGCTTGGAGATTTTCCAGTAGAAGCAGATGTACATGAAAAATTTTGGTTTCCCTATGCCTTGGTTTTGGGAGCTATTTTTATTTCTACTTTTAATTTTGTCGCACTTACCGTGCAAAAATTTGGAATCACCGTAGGAGCCGTGATGCAAAAGATGTCGCTTTTGCTTTCTGTGGGTTGGGCCATTGTAGTTTACTCAGAAGGTTTGGGGTTAATGAAAGGTATAGGCTTAATCGCTGCAATAGGCGCCATCATTTTGACTAATTTAAAAGAAGAAGCACCCAAAGATCAAGCTGTGAATCTTTCCACTTTCGACTATATTTTTCCAGCCTTAGTATTGATTGGGAGTGGGGTCATTGAAATTTTACTTTTTGAAGTTGAACAAAAAGCATCTCAAAGTGGAGACATTCGATTTATCTCTACTCTTTTTGGAACAGCCGGAGTGATGGGTGGATTGGTTTTACTTTTTCAATTTATTACTGGAAAGGCTAAATGGAAATGGCAAAATCTCTGGGGTGGAGTTGTGTTGGGAGTGGTGAATTTCTTTTGTGTAGTATATTTAATGAAAACACTGGGCTATGGCTGGGATGCTTCCATTATCTTACCTATTAATAATGTAGCTATAATCGGCCTATCTGCTTTGATTGCCTACTTTTTTCTAAAAGAAAAACTTTCAGCCCTCAATTGGGGAGGTGTTTTTTTAGCAGGCTTATCTATTTTATTAATTGCTTTTGCGTAGGAATGAATTTGAAGTCTAATTTATCATTTCAAATTTATTCATCTAATCATAAAATTTTTTAGGGTCGCCCAACCTTTCACTGTCATTTGGATGTCTAATCTGAATACAGATGAAAAGTTAAATTATTGAATATTATATTTTTTAAAATTAGTTCGTAGTTTTCCCATTTGGAACTAAAAACCACCGATATGCAAAACCAATTTTTAATCTCCTTCCTTTTGATTATCCCTTTTCTATTAGGGGCTCAAAGCGATGATAAGGTCGATAACAGGAAAACAGAAATCGGACTAAACGTCACCAATACCTTAGCTGGATTTTTCAATGCTGGAGGAGATGCGCTACCAACAGATAGATATTTGTTTAGCCTAAAATTTTCCAAACCAAAAGGAGCAGTCAGGTTTGGGATGAATTTTGGTACGCGCTCCAACAATGAATTTGTGACTACCGGAAGGCGTGATGTTGCCGAACACAAAGCACTCTTTCGCGGAGGTTATGAGTGGCGAAAAGATATTGATTATGGATTTGTAGCATATTATGGTTTTGATGTTTTAGGGGAATGGGAATTTGAACGCAACTCTTTTGATAATTTCAATTTAGGAAATATCACTTCTCGCAAAACATCTTTTGGATTTGGAGGAGGGCCAATTTTGGGCATTCAATACCGATTATCAAAACATATTGCCTTTTCTACAGAAGCTGCAGTTTACGGAGTTTATCAAGTAATTGATGATTATCAAGAACTGGGGAACGGATTGCCGCCAGAGGAAGATACCTCGACAAGTATTCTTTTGAGCCCATCAATTCCTTCATCTTTGTACCTAATTATGATCTTCTAAAACGCTGGCAAATGAAAAAAGCAATTTTAATATTTATAAGCATATTGATGTTCTCTTTTGTCTTGATTGGGCAAGAGGAGGTTATTGACGAACTAATGGAGGATTCAAAATTTGAATTTCCATATCGATATAAAATGATTGGTCTGAATGTCACGCCATTGATGTCCAAACTCATACCATTTAATAGAACTAACCCATTGGTTTCTGGGCCATATATGATGAGCTATAGAGCCTATCGCGGCCGTAATGCCTTTAGGTTTGGTTTAGGAGCGAATTTGTCATCAGAAACATTCAATAATAATTCAGCTTCACTCAATATGAGAATGGGGTGGGAACGAAAAAAGTCTTTTTATGATAATTGGTCCTATAGTTTTGGCTTAGACTTTTTTGTTTCAGGCGGCAGCTTCAATTTGGTGGCCAATGGCAATAACGAAGACGGCGCCTTTGGTCTTGGTTTCGTTTGGGGGATAGAATATTTCTTCAATCCGAAAGTGAGTTTGAATATAGAAACCGCATTTTACATGGGCGGAGGAGATGATGGCCCTGTTTTTCAGTTTATTCCTCCTGTTGGTTTGAATTTGAATTTTTTGATTCCACGCAAATCTCGAAATATTGATGAGTATGATGAATAGAACTTCATTTCTAATAAACGTTAATTAACACTCCTTGCATAGTTTTTTCACTCAAATTGGAGTATTTTTAATTTCGAGACAAAAAAGTTAAGATGAAAAAATTATCCTAACCTAATTTTAGGAAATGATTTTTTCATATTGAAGCTAAGTACAGGACAAAAGTGAAAAGAGAGGTTTACTAAACTTAATTTTTAAAAAACTCGCGAATAGAATTATTGAAATCAGTGCATTTAGCGAAAGCGAAGTTTAGTAAACCTATATTTTGTCCTGTACTCAGATATTGAAGTTGTTTAAGGATATTTCGATAATAACGCTACAGGTTAGTTTTTTTTATAATGAAATTGTTTAAAAGTAGATTTTAAGGTGCAAATCTGATTTTCAAAGAATCTGATTTTTTCAAATTATAAATTTTAGCATCTAAACTCAATTCTTAAAACAACTTCAAAACTTACAGCCCGGTTCGGGAAATCGAGTTGGGCTGTTTTTAAAAAATTATTGCTAACTTTATAAAAAATTTACTCACAGGCTTTAGAGTTTTTGCTAAAAGAAGAATTGGAACAAAGCCCTTAAAAACAAAAAAAATTTAGTTATGAAAAAAAGTATTTTACTTCTTTCAGGAATTTTTGCAATTGTAATGATCGTTTTTACGGCTTGTCAGCCTGAAAATGTTACCCAGAATGGCAATGATGTGCTCGCTACTCCTCAACTACCGAATGAGGCGGCAGATTACGAATCAGTAGAGTATCCTGATCATTTTGCGTCAAGGTTCTCATTTGCAAATAGGAATAATCCCAACGTAACCAATGATGGTGCAACACTTGGGCGAGTTCTATTTTACGATACGAGACTTTCGGTCAACAATTCTGTTTCATGTGCTTCCTGTCATCATCAGGATAAAGCATTTTCTGATGGATTGAAAGGTAGCACAGGTTTTGGTGGAAAAGTTACACCTCGTAATTCTTTGACAATATCCAATGCGTCTTTAACCAATAATTTGTTCTGGGACTCAAGAGTCAATTTGTTACCTGAATTAATTTTGGAACCTATTCAGAATCACGTAGAGATGGGAATGGAAGATGTTGACTTGTTAGTTGCAAAACTTGCTTCGACAGAATATTACCCTGCTCTTTTTGAAAAAGCGTATGGTTCTTCAGAAGTTACTGCAGAAAGAGTATCTGATGCGATGTCTCAGTTTTTGGGTTCTATGAAATCAATTTCTGCAAAATATGATGAAGCCACCGCTGCTCAAAATGATTATGCAGCCTTTTCAGATTTAGAAAAATTAGGTATGGAAGTTTTCTTTGGAGATAGAGGCCAATGTGTGGGTTGTCATGCTGGGAGTAATTTCTCCAACGTAAATTCTTACTACGATAACAATTCACTCAGAGGAGCAACCAATATTGGATTGGATTTAGTAGATTCTGACCAAGGTATTGAAAATGGTCGATTCAGAATTCCATCTTTGAGAAATGTAGCTTTATCTGCTCCATACATGCACGATGGTCGTTATGAGACACTCGAAGAAGTTGTTGAGTTTTATGACAGTGGAGTGAAATCAAATCCGAATCTTGATCCAAGGTTTGTAATGGACGATGGCTCGCCAATTCGTTTGAATTTGACGGAAATTGAAAAGCAAGCTCTGGTTGCCTTTATGCATACCCTCACAGATGAAAACTACATCACGGATCCAAAATTCAGTGACCCGTTTAGAAAATAAATATTAAAATTCTCATACTTTAACAGCCCAATCTGATAGTTCAGGTTGGGCTGTTTTATTTTAGCTATTCTCAAAATAGCAGCTACTTTTGAAGAGAAAAAAATACGATATGCCACAAAAAGTAAGACCAGGCGAAGAACTCAACGAGCAGCCACTTAAGCAATATTTGCTTGATAATCAATTGATTACGGATGCTGGAAGTATTTTAGATGTGGATCAATTCTCCACCGGTTTTTCAAACCTGACTTATCTTTTGAAAATTGAAGGAAAAGAATTGGTCTTACGGCGCCCACCGAAAGGAGCTATTAAGCGAGGCCATGACATGGGGCGAGAGTTTAAAGTTTTGAGTGGTTTAAATAAAGATTTTGTAAAAGCACCCAAGGCATTTTGTTTTACCGATGACTCGGAAATCATTGGTTCTCAATTTTACATTATGGAAAAGATGGATGGAATCATCCTCTCTTACAAAGAAGCAAAAAGCAGAAATGTTGCCCCAGATGAGTTTCCAAAAATTGCAAACGAATGGCTCAATACTTTTGTAGAATTACATAATCTGGATTATGAAAAATTGGGTTTAGGCGATTTAGGAAAACCCAATGGCTACATCGAACGGCAAGTTAGAAACTGGAGCAAACAATACCTCAAAGCAGCTACCGAAGAAATACCTGAAGCAGAAAAGGTGATGAATTGGCTTGAAAAGAATCAACCCACCAAATACGATCATAGCCTGATTCATAATGATTTTAAATATGACAATGTAGTTTTTGCAGATGACTCTTGGCAAAAAATCAATGCCATTTTAGATTGGGAAATGTGCACTCTTGGTGACCCATTAATGGATTTGGGCACCTCGGTTGCCTACTGGATGACGAAGGACGATCACCCTATGATTTTGCAAGGATTGCCCTCTCCAACTGCACTGCCAGGTAACCCAGGCCGAATGGAATTGGTAGAAATGTACGCCGAACGTAGTGGTCGTTCTATCAAAGATTTGGTTTTTTATTATGCTTTTGGCCTTTTTAAAATTGCAGTAATCGTGCAGCAGATTTATTACCGCTATCATCATGGATTGACGACCAATCCAAAGTTTGCTCAGCTCAATCAAGCTACTCGATTGTTTTCTTTGATGGCATGGCAGGCGATACAAAAGCAACGTATTGAGCGGTTGTTTTAAACGAAGTGTAGGTTAAGTTAAAAAATGCCACACAATCGTAAAAGTATGGTTACATTTCATAGCCAATCTTCTTTCCACGTGTAACTTTACGAGCCACTTTGGCAGAAATTCCGCGAGAACGAGCAATGGCTTTTTCCTCCTGTGTTGGTGGAAATAAACTTTTTTCATCATCAAACCATGCAATCAGATCATCAATAGATTTTGGACTGCCTGCTTTTTCACCAGAGTGATATTCCATAAAATCTGGAATGTCCAAAACTTCTGCTCCAATAAATTGTCCCAACTGATAATAGGCCTCCCACTGAATTTTATCAAAAAATTGATCGCTTGTGGGTTCGTGAGGAAATTTCGGGTGGTAAATTTTGTATTTGTAAGTCCCGTATTTAAGGTCAGCATCTTTATCGTCTCGGCGAATAGCGGGCTTCCCTTTAGGAGCCGTTACCGAGGATTTTACGTAGATGAAAGTTCCGAATTTTAATTTATTGATTCCTTTCTGTTCTCCTCTTTCGACATCCAATTTATAATTTATCAACTGTTCTGCTTGCTCTTGCAATGTCTCATCTTCAAAATAGTTTCCTCCGAATTTTAAATTTATATCAAAGGAAATTTCCTCGTTAATATTGTAGAAATAGTTGATAAGCGCTTCCACCGGTTTTTTCACCATTACCTTTTCTCCAGCGTCATTCGTTTCTTCCACTTCTTTATAAAGAATGTTCCCATCTTTATCTTTCATCAAGATTTCTTCCCAAACAGTCAACAAATCGGCAATGGCATGTCGTTGTTGAGAATAGGATTGAGAGGGCTTCGGCCGTATGACTTCCTCTGGTATCTGATCTTTTCTAAATCGAATTTCGATTCCCAATTCATTTCTTGCGCGAGCAGTCAATACTTCCAAATCTTCAAAAGAATAATTAGAATCTTCTCCAGCATCCACTCCAATAATGAGGCGACATTTTCTTCTCAAAAGTTCATAAACAGCCAGATTTTCAATATGCCCTCCATCAGAGATGTTGAGCATTTTTTTATCTGTTCCCATTTGTGAAAACAACTCGTAAAAAAAATAGACGGGCCACCAAACGATTGGAACCCGACCACTGGTCTTTAACGGATTCCAAGTCCAATACCCCAATCTCAAATTAAAAACGGTAGTAAGGATGGCCAACATTTTATTTGAAAAACGCCCCATACCTGGATTGACCGCTGCTGCTGAAATGGTGACCGCTGCTGGGAAGGTCATTTTGCTATATCCTTCTGGTTGGTCCGAACGGACATAATTGGTCAGTTTTGAGCCACAAAATTTTGGCGAAAGCAAAAAATAATCACTCGTTTTGCTTCCTTTAAATTTGGGGTCATCGGTCGCTTGCAAATTGAGACAAGTATTGACCATCGGGTAGGGCGCTAAATAATCTGCTTCGTTTTCACTTTCAGTTTGAAATAAATCGTGAAGCGGAACATTTTTGAATTTTCCTGCAAAATTTAGAAATGCACCTGCCAGCGAACTTCGATAGTATCTGTGAAAACTTGTCGCATTCGGACTACTGAAAAAGCCAATGATAATTGCTGCCAAAGCAAAAAATAAATACATCGGAATATTTAATTCTCCGAAGTTGGGCGTGGACAATTCCCCAAAACTCGTGACAATCAAAAGAAACAAACCAATTAGTCCTATAAAAATACTACCCGTTTGTAGTTTGTGAAAAAAGGAACTTCCATCCAAATGGTATTTATTGATGACATTGAAAATATAATTTCCAGCCATCAGCCCACCGAAGCCGAGCAGGGCATACCATCCCCAATATTTTAGGCCACCAAAAAATTCGTTGATATTAAAATCGAAAACTAAACCAAGCAAATACAAAACTCCATAAGCCAAAAACAATATGATAGCCGGACTTACCAAACTCAAAACCCAGCTCACAAGGAATCCAACCACCAAAACCAGTTGATTCCAGAATTTCCAAATACCCTTTCCGGGAACGAGGTAGGAGCCTCGGTTGCGCATGTAATTTATCTGATCATCCGTGAAAAGTTTAGCATAACTCCCTTCATTTTTCAAGGTCGTTTGAATGTACGATCCACAATACCCACCACCAGAAACGGTGGACAGATAATCTGCATTTTTGATGATTCCGAACTTGTTCAATGTTTTTAAAAAACCAAGATTGATGGTGGCAGAGCGAATACCTCCTCCTGAAAGGGCAATGCCAAAGCGATTTCGTTCGAGGCTTTCGGCGGCTTCGTTTTGAAGTTTTTTCCTTCTATCTTTCAAAAATTCATCCTCTAACGGAATGATTTCTTCTACTTCGTATAGTCTTTTCTCTTCCATGTTTTGAGTTGGTTTTGGTGTTTTCTCAAGTGTGAAAGTATTGGATAAAATTGAGATTAACCAATAAATCTAAATCATTGATTCCGAATGGCTTACTTCATTCTTTCCCTCTGCACTCAAAGCATAGGTAAAACCCTCTTGAATAGCAAAAGCTCCAGTATTACCATTTTTATCCAAGGCGATTATGCCTACTTGAAAATCTTTGTAGTTTTTATGTTTTTGAGTTAGTCTTTCAATAGCCATTTTACAAGCCTCCTGAGGCGTTTTTCCATTTCGCATAAATTCTACGCAAAGGAAGGAAGTTAAGGTTCTCAAAACTGCTTCTCCCAAACCCGTTGCGACGGCGCCGCCCACTTCATTATCAACAAACAAACCCGCTCCGATGATTGGACTATCACCAACACGACCACGCATTTTGAAAGCCATGCCACTTGTGGTGCATGCACCAGAAATATTCCCTTTTTCATCAATGGCTAACATGCCGATGGTGTCATGATTTTCAGTGTTAATTACAGGCCGATATTCAGCCGTTTTTTTCCATTCCTCCCAATCCATTTTTGATTGTTGGGTCAATAGGTTCTTGGTTTTGAATCCTTCTTCGATGGCAAATTGTTTTGCGCCTTCACCCACCAACATCACATGAGGCGTTTTTTCCATCACACGCCGTGCTACTGAAATTGGATGAACGATATTTTCTAAAAAACAAACAGAGCCGGCATTGCCTTTCCAATCCATAATGCAAGCATCTAGCGTAACATATCCATCTCTGTCTGGTTTTCCGCCATCTCCGACGTATTGATTGGTATCATCTGCTTCAGCCAGCATGACTCCTTTTTCAACAGCATCGAGCGAGGTGCCTCCAGATTTTAGTATTTTGAAGGCTTCTTCATTTGCTTCTTTCCCAGCGTCCCAGGTGGAAATAATGACAGGAAGAGTTTTTATAGATGTTTTATTTTCAGTTGCTGCACAACTTCCAATACTTAAAAACGGCGCACTTACGATTCCTAAAGTTCCTTTTTTTAGAAAATTTCTTCTTGCTTTTTTCATGTTTTAATTCTGTTTTAGTGTAAAGATAAAAAAAGCCCAAAGGCATCTGCCTCTGAGCTTTTCGATTTTTTTTTGAGATAAAAATATCTTGAACCTTATCCTTTCTGGTGCATGTCAACTTGGGGGAAAGGAATAGAAATTCCATTTCTGTCTAATGCTTTTTTTACATTTTCTTGCATGTAAAAGAAAGCGTCCCAGTAGTTTTCTGATTTGACAAAAGGGCGTGTATTCAAATTGACGGAACTTTCGCCTAAAGAACCTACTACAACCCCTGGCGCAGGGTCGTCCAAGATGTAAGGACATTCTTTTGCCACCTGAAGAATTACTGCTTTTGCTTTATCAATATCATCATCATATCCAATTCCATACTCCAATTCGACACCAACCGTTCCTTGACCTGAGATGTTGGTCATGATATTACTTGTGACAACACCATTGGGAATAATGATTCTTTTGTTATCTAAAGTTTTAAGAACAGTATTGAAAATTTGAACTTCTTCGACAGTACCAGTTTGGCCACCACCAATTTCTACCAAATCACCAACTCTATATGGTTTGAAAATCAAAAGCATAACCCCACTTGCGAAGTGTCCTAAACTTCCTTGTAAAGCCATACCAATGGCAAAAGCCATTGCTCCAAAGATGGCTATGAAGGAAGCAGTTTCTACTCCAAACATTCCAGCTACACTTAAAAGCAACATGATTTTCAGTCCAACTCCAACTAAGGAGGTGAGAAATGGCCTGATGGTGTCATCAATTCCATTTTTTGCCATTAAGTTACTTACTAATCTTACTACCCACCCGATGATCCAAAATCCAACGATAAGTGTTACAATTGCAAGTAATAAGGTGGGGCCGTATTTCAATACTAAACCCATAATGTCAATATTCGCTAAATCATCCATGTTTTGATATCCGTTTTGTTATTAAGTAACCGTCCAAAAACATTAACAAGTAATTCGATTTGTTTTTTGCACCATTTACTTAAATATTAAAAAATATTAAATACGCGCTTTGGACGGGAAGTGCAGGTAAAAGGTATCAAATATTTTATTTTTTTTTAAACAGTGAAGGGAAATTAATCATTTATAAATATTAAGATCACATTGCAACGAAAACCTTTTAAAAAAAAGAAATATCACTCAGAAGAAGAGGCGCTAATAAAACTTCAAAAATATTGTGTTTATCAAGATCGCTGTCATTCTGAAGTAGAAAGCAAATTGAGGGAGTTGGGCATCTATGGTGAGTCAATGGATAATGTGATTGTAGAATTGATTAATGAGAATTTTTTGAATGAAGAACGTTTTGCAAGGAGCTATGCGAGGGGTAAATTTAGATTGAAAAAATGGGGTAGGATGAAAATCCAACAAAATTTGAAAATGAAGCGAGTGTCAAAGTATTGCATTAAAAAAGGAATGGAAGAAATTGAGGAGGTTGAATATCTTGAGGTACTTGAAAATATGTTGCGAAAGAAAATTCGAGAGTATAGAGCCCCTAATTTTTATCAAAAGAAACAAAAGGCTGGCAAGTATGCTATCATCAAAGGATATGAGTCTGGTCTGGTCTGGAATTTTATTGGTCAATTCGATGAAAAAGATTTTAAATAAAGGACTTACATATAGAAGTATAAGTCATGTTAAACACTATTTAACATCTATATGTTAAAAATGCCCAATTTGTAGATAGGATATATCGAAAACAAAACGGTAAATTTGTATTCCCAGCAGCCTCCGATAACAAATCAGGTTTTTTAGATAAAAACTCCTGATCAAGTCATCTCAAAGTGAAAATTTTCTTTTCCTTATTGGTTTATAAATTTTTTACGTCGAGCTGACCACAGGATTTGTCTAAGAACGACAAACACAAAGAGAGTAATAACCATGAACAGGTATCCAAAGATTGTCCTCGTAGAGGATAACGCAGCTGACGCAGAACTTACTAATTTGGCTTTCAAGAATATTTCACCGCAAGCAGAGGTCATTAACTTTTCTAACGGAAAGGATTTTTTAGAACATTTAGATGGAAATCATATAGAGCCAATTTCATTGGTTTTGTTGGATTTGAATATGCCTCAAATGAGTGGTCCCGAGGTGCTCAAGTCGCTACAAAAAAATAAGTCTTGGGCCAAAATCCCAGTCGTCGTTTTTTCGAGTTCTAAGCAGGAAGAAGATATTCGGTGTTGTTATGAGTTAGGAGCAAATGCTTACGTATCCAAACCGTTCGATTTTAGCGAGTACGAAAAAACCATTGAAGCTATAGCGCGATTTTGGACGAATTTGAACAGAACACCCAACCTAAATCCTGCCTCAATTTAGTAGGATTCAAATTGCCTTTTAGTTTTCAGTTTTTTCCTTTTTCTCCTTCGACTTTTTGTTTTTGAAATATTTATCATATTTCTCCAAATTGGCTCCAGAAGGCAATGAATAAGAGATGTCAAAATCTTGTAGCACTACATCTAAAATTGGGTCATTTCCTTCTATATAACCTTCTTTTAGTTTGTGCCCCCAGAAACGGGCGAATGCAGACCAATAAGTAGCGGTAAAGCGACCTCGCATGTTTTTTATTAGTTTATACATTGGTTGGTCGAGTTCTCGCTCAATCATTTTCATGAGCACATAGCCCTGTTGTTTGCTCAATTGCTTGAGTTTGCTTTCAAACTTTTCTTCCAAATCCTTTTGAAGTTTTTTGATACGTTTTTTACGTTTTCGACGTGGCAAGTCATCTGATAGATGTTCTACTTCTCTAAATACCTTGATGGCTTCTACGGCATAAGGATAAACCTTTGCACCATACCTTCTATATCTACGATAAAGATTGCGTTCTGCGTCCGTTTCAAAAGTACGTGGTGAGGTGACTGAAAATTCATCTAAATTGGCTAAAAAGAGCGTGTCACCTGCCTCTGTTACCCACATAGTGAGTAAATGGCCATCAACCACTACTTTTTCTCTTTTTTCAAATCCTTCTTGGGCTGTAGCTAAGGCAGCACTCAATACCAAAACCAAAAAAAATATCTTTCTCATATCACGCTGTTTGAATACAAAACGATGCCAAACGAGGAATGTTATGTTGTTTGGAGGTTTAGAGGAGTCAGGTGTCTCAGGAGTGGGCTTCACCGCTTTTCAGGTGTCTGGTTTTACAGCGCCCGCTCGTCAATAGTTGCGAAGCAAGTCCTAAATATTCCTGAAGGCAAACCTGCAGCCAGACACGTCCTTCTACTAAGTCAATTGCCAGTTAATTGGTTCTTTCCCGTTTTCCTTTAAATAAGCGTTTGCTTTAGAAAAATGCTTAGAACCAAAATATGCACCTCTCGCAAGTGGAGAAGGGTGGGCTGCCTTCAAAACCAAATGCTTTGAATTATCTATCAATTCTTCTTTTTCTTTTGCAAAATTTCCCCAAAGCATAAATACGATGCCTTCTCTTTGTTCTGATAGTTTTTGAATTGCTGCATTCGTAAAATCTTGCCATCCAGACTTTTTATGCGAACCTGCTTTTTTGTGCTCGACTGTAAGCATGGCATTTAGTAAAAAAACGCCCTGATGTGCCCATTCTGTTAAATCACCATGTTGCGGAGGATTGGCTTTCACATCTTCGTATAATTCTTTATATATATTTTTTAGTGAAGGTGGAACTCTTACCCCTTTGGGAACAGAGAAGGAAAGCCCCATGGCTTCCTCTGGGTTGTGATAAGGGTCTTGACCCAAGATCACCACTTTTACTTTATCAAATGGAGTTGTATCAAAAGCATTGAAAATTTGGGAACCAGGAGGGTAAATCTTTTTGCCTGCTCCTTTTTCTGCTTTTAGAAAAGCTGCTAACTTTTGAAAGTAAGGCTTTTTAAATTCTTCCTGAAGGGCTTCTTTCCAAGAAGCCTCCATTTTTACGTCACTCATAGGTATTAAAATTCAGACGACTTAAAATAGCCAAAGCACCAAAAAAGTTGAGATAAGCGTAAGAAAAATACCAGTTATGAATACTTGGAAAGCCAATCTCATTCCTCGCATTTTTTTTCCTAATCTTCTGCCCACGTAGTATAGGTCTTGTGCGAGGTGATTTTTCAATAGTTCCTCATCTCCCAATGAACCTTGAATGAAATCAAAGTAATTTTCGGGAGTCATGTGGTAAAAATTACCAAAGAAGAATGGACTTGGGCCCTTACCAAATTTCATTTTTTCTCCAATTTTATCAAAATCAGAAGGCTTGAGCACTTGTGAGGACAGATAAATAGTATAGGCGCAGGTCGCGGTTATAATGGAAAGCGGAATATACAAATATTCCCTTGTGATGATTTCCGAATTAGAAATAACAACAGGTGCCAAGAAGGTGATCATTAAGGCATTCAAACTCATCAGAATACTGGCCTTATTATCGGCAATAGCAGTGAGGTCGATATTGTTGCGAGCAGTAGTTCGAAAAACATTGACGATTTGCTTCGACAATTTCTTTTTGCCCTTTTTTCGAGGCAATCCATCGGCTTTTAATTCTTCTGGAGCCGGTTCCAACATAATCAGCTTTTGATGCAAAGGTAGAATTTTTTAATATACAATCGATTTAGGGTGGTTGCTTCAATTTTTGCTCTTTATTACGAGCAGGTACTTTGACGTACGAAAATTGATTTTAGAACAAAAGAAGCCAAAAAACTTTTAAAAAGTTTCCTGGCTTCAAGTAATTTCCAAACTACGAATTTTTTTTGGCTTAGCGAGTAGCTGTTAGGTTAGTAACTATTTCAACGTCTTTTCCTTCAGAGAAAAATAGTTCCAGATAGTTAGCCATGTCCTTTCTCGCTTCTCGGTTTAAGAGTTTGAAATCTGTAATGACTTTGATTAAGGCTTGTTTTTTTGAAAAGAATAATTCTATGGTTGATTTTAGGTCGTTGTAATTTTTTGAGTTTCCAAGATAAAGTCTATCAAACCTCGTTGCAATACCAAGCGTTGAATTAGCTTTGGCATAAGGAGCTTTTACAATCCCCGCAAAATCAAAATCATAAGGAACACCGATTAATTGGTGGCCGCTCCTGATGAGTTTAAGGTTTTTTCTGTTTGCCATTCCCCAATCCACATTTCCAATTAGATATTGAAACAAGGCGGTCGTTTTTTCTTCGTCAGGCTTTAATTGGTCAAAATTGAAGTTTTCTTTTTTCCCAAATTTTTCTGCACCAACTCTGGAACGTAACTGAGCAGTATCTTCTATCAAAAATGCCCACTGAGATTTGCTCGCCTCAGATTCCGTGTCGTTAAAAGTGATTTTTACCAATTGGACTCGGTAACTATAATTTGTTACTTCATTATAAAGTTTGTAAACTAAATATTCCCTCATTAAAGTTTCTTTGGCTACTTCTTCATTTTCTGCACATTGTGTCACCATCTTCAAGTCATTTGAAGTAGAAAGCCCTGCTGCCGTAAGTTCATTCTTTTTAAAATTCAATTTCAAGGGTGGCATATCTGCACATCGCACTCTTCTAAATTTTCCTCTTACATTCACCTCCGTGTTCCATGATTGCGGTTTGCCAAGTGCATCCATGAATTTCATGTTCGCTTTGATTTTTTTGTTTGTTCTTCTATTCACCGCAATTGAATCAAAGGAAATATCTAAAGTCATTTCCAAAACTTCGGAATGACTCATTTCGTCAAAAATACTCTGTGGTTGATCCGTACCCATACCTACCAAGGTGAGCGCCAATCCTATAAATGCGAGCGTTAAAATTGTTCTTGACATGCTTATTAATTTTTGGGAGTAGAAACCTGTTTTATTGATTACAAAATTATAGAATAAGCTAATGTATAAATAGGTCAAAAAGTTCTCAAGAATGGTTAAAAAGAGACAGTAAGTGTAAATTTTACGTTAAATTGTTTTTTCTTGCGAAAAACAATTTATGAGCAAGAGAAGACTTATTTTTCTCAATATTTTATATAAATGACCATAAATTATTCAATATTTTGAATAACCAAAGAAAGCCAAATTTAGTTCTGATTTTGATGAAGGAATACGCGAAATGGTGATTTTAAGCGATTTTAGTTTTCTAATGATATTCTTTTCGAAATTGGCTTGGCGTCTTTTGCGTATATTTTTTAAAGTATTTTACAAAATTGGTGGTTTCTTCAAATCCAGTCTTGTAGGCAATTTCTTTTACACTCAAGGTCGTATTCATAAGAAACCGCTTAATTTCCATAATCAACATATCATTGATATATTCTTTTGCAGAAAGCTGAACCACATCCTGCGACATTCGATTTAGTTTTTTAGTAGAGTAATTTAGTTTTTTTGCATAAAATTGAACCATGCGCGATTCAAAGAGGTGCTCTTTTATTAGGCTTTGAAAATGCACAAATTCCTCGTGATATTTAGAAACAGGTAAATTTTGCTTTTGTAATATCCTGATTCGCTCTGCCAGGCACAGAAAAATACGTAGCGCACTCAATATGATTTCTTCGGTAACGATGTCATCAATTTCTTTGTATTCTTTTTCAATTCGATTGAGGAGTTCGTCGAATACCTCAAACTGTTTATCATTCAACTGTAGTTTCGGTTCATTCATGTGATAATTGAATAATCCCGTTTTTTGAATGAGGGTAGAACCAAGCCTACTTTTTTGAAAAAAGTCCTCCGTGAAGGTGATAAATCTGGCGTCTCTATTGATGTTCCATTCAAATGAGTGAACTTGTTCTCTGGCAAGAAAAAAGATGGTTCCCTTTTTATAGGTGTAGGTTTTAAAATCAATAAAGTGGTTTCCTTCTCCTGAGCGGATAAATATGATGGAGTAAAAGTGAATGCGGTGTGGTTTGAATCGGCTGTGGCCAGGCATCGGCTTCTCCACAAACACCTCTTTATTGGTCACTATCTGAAAATCAGATTTTTTTTCTAACCAATTCACAAAATCAATTCCAGGGATGTCCGTTGTGTCTTTCAAGTGTAAGTAATTTGTTTTGAGTGTATTATTGATAAAATTTCAGTAATGAATCAAATTCCAAGCGTTTTTGAATCAAAATACATGGCAAATTAACCAGATATCTATTCAATTTTGCAAAGCGGAAATTAGAGTAGCGGCAAGTCGTCTAAAGTGAAAATTTTCTTCTCCTCATCGGTTAATAACATTTTTACTTAGACCCGAATTTTATCTAAGAACGAAGATTTTTTTTAGCACTTTTATTTTTTATCGGGTAAGTTTATTTTAAGCTTACCCGCATTTTTAAACAACTTTTTCCAATTGAATGGGAAAAGAAAGAAAAGAACCTCATACTTTTAAGCACTTAATGTTTTGTTCAAGGAGCCACTTTTTGGCTCCTTTTTTTATGCTTTTCGTTCAACTCAAACAAAGCCAGATCGCCTAATCAATCTGCGCACTTTTAATATTTCTATATTCCTTGGGCGTCATACCAGTTTCTTTTTTAAAAGCTACTCTAAAGTTTTGCAAGTCATTGAATCCAACCTCAAAGGTGATTTCACTAATACGTTTATTTTTGTGAAGTAAAAGTTGGGTGGCTCGTTTTATTCTAATTGTTCTGATAAATTCTTTTGTCGATTTGCCCACAAGACCTTTCATTTTTCTATAAAGTTGGCTTTTGCTTAGCCCTAAAGCAGCACTTAAATTTTCAACTTTATATTCTGAATTATCCATATTTTTTTCAATTTCAGAAATAACTTGCCTAATGAATGATTCATCAATTTCAGAAAACGGAATATGTTCTGGTTCAATTTTTACAGTCTGTCTATTTAAAATTTGCGCTTTAAATTTAGACCTTGAGTTTAGCAAATTCTTGACACGCATTTGTAGTTGAGAAGGATTAAAGGGTTTGGTAAGGTAGCTATTTACGCCCAATCTATACCCCTCGTCAGAGCTTTCTTCTGATGCTTTGGCCGAAAGTAAAATGGTGAAAATATGGTTGGTCAGGGGGTTTTCTTTTAATTTTTTAATCAAATCAAATCCATTCATTTCTGGCATCATGATATCACTGATAATCAATTCTGGGATTCTACTCACTGCTTTTTCGTAACCTATTTTTCCGTTTGAAGCTTGTATTACTTGAAAGTCGTCATCTAAGATAGTGCAAATGAAATCTCGCAGCTCCTCATTATCTTCTACGACCAAAATGAGAGGCAGCTCTTCTTTACTTTCTTTTTTCTGAGTTAATAGAACAGGTTCTGCCAATTTAGCCACCTCCAACGTTGAAGGGACACTTGCATTCCGTTCTTCTCGTTTTTCACCAACAAGGTTTTCTTTTTTAAAGTGCGCATTTCCCTTTGGCAGCTTTATGGTAAAGATGGTTTCTGGTAAGGGAGCCTTTTCGCTCCTTACTGAAATATCTCCTCCATGCATTTTTACTAATTCTTTGGTCAATGCCAACCCGATGCCAGTGCTAACACTGGTGTTTTTTCCTTCTAATTTATGAAAGCGATCAAAGATATTATTTAGTTCCTCCTGAGGAATGCCTGCCCCGTTATCTATGACATAGATTTTTATTTCATTTTCAAACTCTTCAAGCTCAATCGATACAGAACCGTGCTGAGGCGTAAATTTAAATGCATTTGAGAGAAGGTTGATGATTACCTTTTCCATTTTATTTTTTTCGAAAAATATTTGTACGGGATGCCTGGGCGTAATCATTTTAAATTGGATAAACCGCTCATTCGCATGATTGGTAAAATGAAAACCCAATTCCTTGATGAAGGCCCCCATGTCATATTTCTCTACTTTTATTTTGTGTTTTCCTGCTTTTATACTCGAAATATCAAGTATTTCATTAATTAATTTCTGCAGATATTCAGAATTTTTGAGCATTGTAGAAAATAGTTTTCTTTCCGCTGTCTGAATTTCATTTTTCTGCAACAGGTTTCTTAGTGGGCTAATGATGAGCGTGAGTGGTGTTCTGAATTCATGCGAAACATTGGTAAAAAATTGAGCCTTAAGTTTATCCAACTCTTGCATTTTTTCTACCTCCAACTGCTCTACTTTTAATCGATTTTTCAAATTGATACTTCGCAGCATCTGTCTGTTAATCAGGTAAAGTAAACTTAAACCAAGTAAAAAATAAATTGCATAAGCAAGGTTAGAAAAATACCAAGCTGGTTTAATTCTAATTTCCATGCTGGCAAATTCTTCATTCCACAAACCATCACTGTTCGAGCCTTTAACTTTAAAAGTATAGCTGCCCGGCGGCAAATTTGCATAATTGGCGAATCTATCTGTTCTGGTACTCCGCCAATCATCGTCGATGCCTTGGAGTTGATATTGAAACTGGTTTAGGGTTGAGTTGTCAAAAGATATAGAGGTGAAATCAATTGATAAATCATTTTGATCATGATTCAGAACAATTTTCTGATTATTTAAGAGTGCCTTTACTTGGCCTTCATCAGAAGAGTAAGGTGTACCACCGATTGACATGCTGGTTATATACACTTTTGGTTTGTCCTGATTTAGTTCGATAGTATTTGGGTCGATTACACAATATCCATTGCTTGCACCAAATAAAAGTTTTCCAGTAGGAATTTTAAACTGT